>JBBQUC010000361.1:0-4916 GCA_038212815.1 Cytophagales bacterium | reverse complement strand
TAGAGTGTGATTGCCAACTTGCACGGGATAGGCCTGGGTGGGGTCTTTCAGCAGTTGTAGTAACGCATCGGGGTCGGTGGTTTCAGGTTGCCAGCCAAGCAGTCCGGCCACAATGGCGCGGTCGGTGCCGTGGCCTTTACCGGTAGCTGCTAGGGAGCCGTAGAGGTAGATTTCGATGGTGGCCGCTGCTGGTATTGCGGGTAATTGATGCAGCCGCTGCCAGAAATCGAAGGCGGCTTTCATAGGGCCAATGGTATGCGAACTGGACGGGCCGGGGCCGACCTTAAATAAATCGAAGACCGAAGTGGTAATTGGCGAAGCCATCATGCTTTTAACGGTATCTATACGCAACGCAAAAGTATATAATCCCGTGCGAATCCATCCATTGCTTTTGTGGCTCCCGCTCGGCTGGCTACTGCTTAACTGCCAGTCGGCTGCCGACGTGGTGCATACCGGCCCTAAATTTAAGGGCGTAAACCTGGTGGCTCCCCCCCGAAACCCCGGCTTAACGGGCCTGGATGGGGTGAAAACCGTTGGGGGCGAATGGGTTGCCGTTGTGCCGTATGGTTTTACCCGTAAAGGTGAGGCACATTTTTTTTCATTCTGGAACCGCCCCCCTGAACGGCGGGCAACACCCCCTGCCGGGGGCAGTCCAGCCGGGGGCAGTCCAGCCGGGGGCCAATGGTGGGGGGAGACGCCAGCGGGCGTGGCCGAAACCGTGCAGATGGCCCGGCAGCAGGGGTTGAAGGTTATGTTTAAACCGCATGTCTGGATGATGGGTGGCTCGCACCTCGACCTTGAATTCAGCACCGAAGCCGACTGGCAATCGTTTGAGGCCGACTATAGCCGCTACATACTGGGGTTTGCCCACCTCG
Source organism: Cytophagales bacterium (assembly GCA_038212815.1). GTDB lineage: Bacteria > Bacteroidota > Bacteroidia > Cytophagales > Spirosomataceae > JBBQUC01. The sequence goes on along the minus strand of JBBQUC010000361.1, from coordinate 4,041 downwards.
CCGACTCGCTGCATGTCGATGCGTATTGTATCACTACCGAATTAGACCGGTTTGCCGTGGCTCGGCCTGACTACTGGAAAAAACTCATTGCCGAGGTGCGGGCTATTTACAAAGGGCCATTGACTTATGCCGCCAACTGGGACCGGTACGAGAAGATTCCATTTTGGAGTCAGCTCGATTACATTGGAGTCGATGCCTATTTCCCGCTCTCCGACGACCGCCAACCCGATGTGTCGGCCCTGGTGCGGGGTTGGAAACCCCACCTGAAAGCCTTGCGCCGGTTTAGCCAGCAGCAGCAAAAGCCCATTCTATTCACCGAGTTTGGCTACCGAAGCTGCGATTATACAGGCCAGCGACCCTGGGAGTCGGAAACCGATTGTACGCCGAACGCTCAGGCGCAGGCCAATGCGTTTTCGGCCTTGTTCGAGGGGGTGTGGCCGCAGTCCTGGTTTGCCGGCGGGTTTGTCTGGAAATGGTTTATGGCCGAGAGCCACGGCCACCACGAGCGCGACCAGTATAGCCCGCAGGGTAAACTGGCGGGCGATGTGCTGACCAAAAACTGGCATACCGGAATAGCAACACACGCTCCCTCGAACGGATCAATCAGGTAGTACTTTACCAGACGAAGCGATTGTGATCCGCAGTCGGCCAGTGCAGCCGGGCCGTTTGAGGAGTGGGAAACGGGGGTGTGGAACGGCGATGTGTGGCGCACCATTGTCTATTTGCGTAGTCAGCGGCCCGACCTGACCGTTTTTGTGCTCGACTGCGATCAGGGATTAGGTATCGTTACCAAAAAGAAGCCCGCCGATACCCTGCCGATGGAAGCTACCGCCATCAAAAACTTAACGTATGCCGATTTAGTCGATAACCGGCAGGCATTTTTGAATCTAAAACCAGCCAACTACTTCTTCGATTTTTTCGGCATCGCTTCTTAAACCGTAATTTCAATTCGGTTCTGTTCGGGGTCCAGCACCACGCTTTCGTAATAGCCATCGCCCGTTCGGCGGGGGCCATCCAGCACGGAGTAGCCATCGGCCCGGAATCGGTTGGTGAGCGCATCGACGGCAGTCTCGCTACCCACCGACAGGGCAACGTGAATCAGGCCTATGCACTGGGTTTGGGAGTCGTTCGGCGAGTCTGTAATCCCCGGCATTTGCATCAATTCAAGCCGGGGGCCACCATCGGGGAAAGTCAGGAAGTACGACGAAAACTGCTTGCGGGGGTTTACGTAGGTATCGTTGGCTGTTGCCCCAAAGTATGTTTCGTAAAACTGCCGCATCTGTTCCAGATTACGTACCCACAGAGCCAGGTGTTCGATGTGCATGAAGGTTAGTTTTTCGGAATCTCTTCCAGGCGTTTCTGTTCTTCTTTTTCGCGCCGTCGGCGTTCGCGTCGTTCCTGACGGAGTTGTTTGGGCGTTTTTAGGGTGTCGGGGGCAGTGGGTTGTGGCTCTACTAAATCGCGAAGGGGAGCGTCGCGGGTGGTGGGGGCAGGCTGCACCTCTTTATTGTTTTTCTCATCAGCCTTGTCGTCGGCAGCGTCGGTTTTACCCTGGAACAGGCGATTGAAGAAATCGTCGATACCACCCCCTTCCTCGTCGGGTTCGGTCAGGAGGCTATCGGCCCGGCTACTGTCAGTGGGGGCAATCTGTCGGCGCAGTCCCTCGCGCAGCCGAACGCCATAGAACCCATACGCTCCCGAATCGGGCAGGGTAAGGCCGCGTTTGGCCATAATTTTGCCAATCAGCCGGAAATAGCCGCGCACATTTCGGGCCTGTAGCGAGCCGTCGGGTTGGAAATAATTCAGGGCCGCTTTAGGCTTCGGCACCACAAAGGCCAGAAAAATGCTTTCGCCAAGGTCTAGTTCGGCGGGCGATTTGCCGAAATAATACCGCGCTGCTTCGCCAATGCCATACACGTTTCGGCCCCACTCGATGATGTTCAGATAGACCTCATACATCCGCTCTTTCGAGACCAGGTGCTGGTTTTCAATCAGCCACACAATCAGAATCTCCTCCACCTTGCGAGAGAGGGTTTTGTTGCGGTTCAGAAAGGCGTTTTTCACTAACTGCATAGAGACCGTGCTGGCTCCGCGCTTGAACGAACCGGCCTTGTAGTTGGTGGCAATAGACACCCGAAAGGCTTTCTCATTGAACCCCTTATGGGTGAAAAAATTATAGTCTTCGGAGGTCAGCAGGGCGTTGCGCAGGTCGGGCGCAATGGTGTTGATAGGCGTGTAATCCGGGTTTTGGGGGCCAACAATAATATCGCGGACGGGCTTGCCTTTTTCATAGGGGGTATAAACAAACGGCTGGTTAATGAGGGTGAAGTTGGTCTTGCCTAGTTTGAGAATCTTGAAATTATCGGCGGTCAGTTTCGAGTCGAACTTCACCGAATCGGGCAGGGCAGTATCCAGATTCAATAGCAAATCATACTTCAGTTTACCCGATACCCGAATTCCTTCCAGCGACTCGAAGAGGCCACGCGGAAACGAGTTGAACAGGGCCTGCGCATCGAGCGGGTCGGTATGGAGTTGTACGTTATAAACTTTAGCCGGGCTAAGGGTATATTTCACAAAGGGCCGCGCACTTACCTGCCCCAGGTATATCGTCGATGAACTGTCGACTCCTACATAGTTCTCGCCCACAAACAGATTGGCATCCATAGCGGCCCAGTTCACCAGCACATCGGTGGGCGAAATGGCCGGGTGGTTAATCCGCAGATTGGTCACCGACCCGGCCCCTTCGAGCCTAAATTCACCCCCGGAGCGGTCCACATCGCGGAGTTCGGCCCGAACGGTGTCGGCCTGGAGTTTGAGGTGGAAGCGTTCCTGCAAATAGGGGAGTTCGAGGGGCCGGGGCTTCCCATCGCGGCCATCGGCGTAGAGAGCCAGGTTATACTCACGGCTACTCGGGTCGGCGGTGCCGCTCACGTGCCAGATGGCTGCGCCGTTGTTCAGCCGCAGGGTAGAGGTCACCGCTTCGTTGTCGATGCGGGCCGTTTCAGTGAGGAGCGAGACCCGCCGGGTGCTGTCGATGAGCCGGAAGCCAAGGTTTTTGATGTTCAGGTTATCCGGTATTTTCGACAACAGGTTGTCGATGAGCCGCTCCGTTACATCGGCCAGATTGGTACGCTGACCAGTGGTGGCGGTCGAGTCTTTTTTGCGGTGCAGCAGAAAGTCGATATTGGTGAGCGAATCGTGTTTAACCACCTGAATCAGCCCGTTTTGCAGGGTTAAATCGGAGAGCGAAACGTTGCCTACCAGTAGCGGCCACAGCCGAACACCCACCTCTACGCGGTCGATGCGGGCGAGCGAATCGCGGTTGTCGGGTACGACAGAAATATCGGTAAAGGCCACTGATCGTAGCCCGGTGAAGCGGGCCGACCCGATGCGCACGGTCAGTGAATAGTCGCGTTTGGCTTTGCGGATACCCCGGTCGAGGGCGGAGCGGAGCAGGCTTTCGCGTTTTGAATAGGCAATAAGGCCCCCGATAAGGCCCAGCACAAGCAGACCTGACAGGGTGAACCCGGCAATACGAATGGCTCTACGTTGATTGATGGTGATTGGCATTTGGTACTGTGATGTCAACGGCGCAAAAGTACAAAGAATGGTCGGGAAAATGGGGTTGCAGAGCCGGGTTTAGTCGTTGCCGGATAAGTTGGCTGGAGCCGTTCGCTCAAAAATTGGGGACTCATATATTTATCCGATTGCCTGTCAAGGCAAACCCCGCTATATTTACAGAAATAGGCAAATTTATTCATTTATAACTTCTTACGACGATGACACACCTTTTCCAAGTACGCCGGGTTGTTCTGTTTTTCTTCTTTTTAGGGATTTTTCGCCTTGGGCAGGCTCAGAATAACCTGGTGCTTACCTCACCTGTTTCGGCCTCACCGGGGTTCATTAACACCATTGTTGGTATTAATGCTGGTAGTTTGTTAGGTAGTAGCAGTTCGGCAAATACATTCGTCGGGCGGGCGGCTGGGGCTTTTGCCGTAAGCTCGACCCAGAACACATTTGTGGGTATGCAGGCGGGCTCTT
>JBBQUC010000360.1:0-4925 GCA_038212815.1 Cytophagales bacterium | reverse complement strand
CGAACCCGGCAAAAAAGATGTGAATGTATAGCTCACACAGGAAGCTCTGGCTACTGGTGCAGACACTAATGCGGTAGCCTGCCCCTATTGCATGCCGATGATTAGCGCCTTGGTGAAAAACCAAAACCGCGAAGACAACGTCAGCGTCTATGATATCTCGGAGTTGGTGGCGCGGGGCGTGGGGTTGTAAGTAGCCAATGGGCCTACCTGAATCCGGGTTTGGGGTAAGCTCTCCGGGTACTCATCGTTCAGAAAGGCAATCAGGGCTTCGCGGATATGACACCGCAAATCGAAGGTCGATGGCGCGTCGGCGGCAGAGACCAGCACTCGTACAACAATCCCGGTAGCTGTGGTATCAATTACCTGGGTAGCAAACACCTGCCCATCCCAAAGCGGGTCGGCTTCGGCTAAGGCGCGGGCTTTTTCGCGAATTTTGCCGACGGGTACGGCATAATCGAGGTAGAGCAACACAGCCCCGGTTAGGGTAGCATCGGAGCGGGTCCAGTTTTGAAAGGGCGTTTCGACAAAATACGTGATGGGCAGAATGAGCCGTCGCCGATCCCAGAGCCGCACCACCACATTAGTCAGGTTGATCTCCTCAATCCGGCCCCATTCGTTCTCGACCACTACGGCATCGTCGAGCCGAATTTGGTGCGTAAACGCAATTTGAATACTAGCCAGCAGACTCGACAGGGTTTTCTGGGCAGCAAACCCAATCACGACTGATACAATGCCTGCCGAAGTAAGCAAACTCAGGCCAACTTTACGACTCCCCTGAAATGACAACAGCAGCAGCGATATACTGATGACAATGATAATAATGGCCAGAAATCGCCGAACAAACCGCACCTGAGTCACAAACTTGCGCTGCGACAGGTTGGCATCGAGGGTAGTATCGTAGTTCCGGGTAATGAACAACTGCCCTGCTTTAAGCAGTTGCACCGCCAACCACGTACCCGTTATCAGAAACAGCACCTCGGCTAGCCGATCTGCGTTGGGATGCCTGCGTAAAAACCGCTCAGCCTGTAGGTTAGTCGCTAACAGAAAAAACAGCGATGGGGTGAATACGTAATAAGGCCACCGCACATACCGCCTTAGCAACACCAGCAAACTATTCCCCCGTCGGCGCAGGGCAAACCGCACCACCTGCGTAGTTATGGTGTTCGTGAGCAAACCTGCCAGCACGGCCAGCACGAGCAGAATCCAGCCCGTTAAGTCGCGGTTGGGAATATACCCAAACCACCGCACGGCGGCCCGAATCCACTGGTCAATCTGCTGTTGCATGGTAGAAACGAATTAGGAACGCAGGAAACTTGATACCAGTAGATCCTCATCAAGACTTTCCCAATGAATCCCTTGCCCGCGACCAATAAAACGCCAATTGTTCAGTTCATCAGCAGAGGCATCCCGTAAACGCGGATACCAGTCGATGGGTACGCCGACCTCGCGCCCGTCCGTTAACCGGACGTATAGCTTGCTGTCGTCAAACCACACATCGGTAGCGAAGACGCTTTCTTGTTTTTTAACTAAAGTACTCATACCAAGCCTCTACTAGTGTTTTCTGATGTTCGACTACTAATTTACGCATCTGATTAATTTCCTTAGCCGAGAAGCCATAGGACGACTCTAGCTCGACAGGTTCTAACCAGAATTTGGCTACTTCGTCTCCTTGTTCAATATGTATGTGGGGTGGTTCTGTTCCCTCTTTGCTGTAAAAAAAGAACCGAATTCCCCCTATCCGAAGTACGGTAGGCATTAGCGTCAATTAGTTTTACTCAAAATTATTCCTCAGAATTGCAGGTAGCCGTCACCTGATACACAGACAACGTATCCTGCACTATGGCCGAAAGACTGCCTACATATAAAAAAGCAAAAAAGAAGGGGGCCCCGCTACCCATTATTTATCTGGCCTAGCCAATTCAGAGCTATCCTCCTTTATACAAACTCTGCCCCCTGCGCTTTGGCATCGGCCACAAAGTTTTTCACCTTTTGCTCATCCTCTTTTCGGCAAATCATCAACACATTATCATACTCAGCCACAATATAGCCGTCCAGGCCGTTAATGGCCACCAGCCGGTCGTGTGGGGTTTTAATGATGCAGTTTTTGGTATCGTAGAGTAGTACCTGCCCGTCAATGACGTTCTGGTCGTTGTTTTTCTCCGAAACCTCATAGAGCGATTTCCAGGTGCCGAGGTCTGACCAGCCGAAGTCGCTCAAGACCACATATACGTTATCGGCCCGTTCCATCACGCCGTTATCTATCGAAACAGCTTTGCACTGCGAGTAGGCTTTGTCGATAAAGTGCCGTTCCTGGTCGGTGTAGTAATCCGCATGGCCCTCGGCGAAAATCTCGGCAGTTTCGGGCAGGTGCTGCTCAAACGCCCGGATAATGGCCTGTACATTCCAGACAAAAATGCCCGCATTCCAGACAAACTCGCCACTATCCATAAATTGTTGAGCCAGTTCGAGGGGTGGTTTTTCGGTGAATGTTTTCACTTTACGCACTTCACCGTCAGCTTCGGGATGGTATTGAATGTAGCCATAACCCGTATCGGGTCGGCTGGGTTTAATACCGAGGGTAACCAGCACATCCTGCTTGTTGGTAGCGTTTAACGCGATGCGAATCGTACGCCGAAACTCGTGTTCTTTCAGAATAATATGATCGGCAGGAGCCACCACAATGTTAGCATCGGGGTCGCGTTGGGCAATTTTATAGCAGGCATAGGCAATACACGAGGCCGTATTGCGGGCAATGGGTTCGCACAGAATTTGCTCGTCCCCCAGTTCGGGCAGTTGCTGCTGGCAGAGTTCTTTATAATCAGCTGAGGTAACAATGTAGATATTTTCGGGTGGGCAGACTCCCGCAAACCGGTCGGCGGTTTGTTGGAGCAGGGTACGGCCTGTACCCAACACATCATGAAACTGTTTTGGATAACGCTGACGGCTGAACGGCCAAAAGCGGGTGCCAACGCCCCCGGCCATAATAACAACGTATGTATTAGTCATAACTGAATGGTAAAAAAGAAAGATGGGGCAAATTTGGCTAGAAAAACCGACGATGAAGCTACCGGCCAGCGGTAGTTTTGGCCTGAAACGCCCGGATGCGGTCGGCAACGTTTTCTCGCATGTTCATCCAGAAAAAGTTAATGTCGGCTTTGTGCCAGATTTTAGTAGGTACCAGCGAGGCTCCGGCAATGTTTGGCGTACCGACCCACAATAGACCCTGGTGGCTCTGGGCATCGACCAACTGGTCTTTAAACGTAAACTTCAGCCCTACTCCACCATGATTCAACTCTTTTGGCGCGTACTGATCCGACGAATTCCAGAGCAATGGATTGGTACACAACGCTTTGTTGAGACCATTGGCATAATAATCAGGAATATAGTCTTTGGCAAAGGTATTCCAGGATACAAAGCACCCCGTTTGCGTAGCCGACTCTCCCGGCGGAATGGTCTTGAACTTGTCGGTTGGGGTAGCAATACCAACCAGGTAAGCAGCAACCAACTGCTCACGCAGGGGTTTGCCGTCGAACAACTCGGTCAGTAGGCGCGTAGCATGTATAGTGCCCTGACTATGCGAAGCAATAATAATGGGCCGGGGGTTACCGTCTGCTCCCAGATTATCGTGCTGTAAGTAATGCAAAAAAGCGGCTTTTACATCGGCATACGCCAAATCGAGCGATTGCCGTTTATCAGCAGGCGTTTGCGTGGTAAACGCTGAGTAATGAGCCTGCCGGTAGCGCGGAGCAAACACCCGGCACGAGCCGTTGAATACCGTAGCCTGATTCAGGATGGCCGATTCGTCGGTGCGCCGGTTGAGGTCGGCATCGGCAACATCGGCATTCCACTGATTGGCTCCGGGCTTCGGCTCGTATGTATAGGTAGTTGGATAGACAAAAAATACGTCGGTGGTTGCCTCGGCCTGCTGGTCGCGCAGGCCAACGGATTTATAAGGCACGGAGTCGGCCATGTCGTGCATAGACGGTAAGGCCGCCCAGTTTGCGGGAACTGCATAATTGGGTGCGACTGGCACCTGTTGTGGATCGAAATGGCTGGATACTTTATAGGGACCCCGATGGCAGGCAGAAAAAGAAAAAGTCAGCAAAAGACTGACGGCTAGTAAAAAGCGGTTCATTTGGTTTAAACAAAAAGGGAAAAGTGTATAAAGTTTTTGCGAAATACGGAGAAATAATTTAACTAAACGCATATTCTGCGTATGTTTATCCTAAAATTACCTAATCTACAACCCCACTTTTATCAATTTAGTTATGTTGAAACAATTTACCTGGCGGACGATCTATGCAACGGTCTGCGCAATTCTACTTACCACTACCCTAACTTTTGCCCAAACCCGGCTGGCAGGCCGTATTATGGACGGGACCACAAAAGATGGCCTGGTTGGTGTTAATATCGCCGTCAAAGGCACTGTAGTTGGCACTATTACCGACACCAAAGGGAATTTCTCGCTGAACACCAACACCCCAACCCCCTTTACGGTTATGGTGTCGTCGGTCGGGTATGCTACCCAACTGTTCACTATCAACGGAAACAAGTCTGACCTGAACGTAACCCTACAGGAGCAGGTTACCGTTGGGCAGGAGATCGTGGTATCAGCTTCACGCGTGGCGGAGAGCGTGCTCAGATCCCCGGTATCTGTTGAGAAGATGGACATACGCGCCATTCGCGAAGCGGCTGCCCCGAGTTTCTACGATGCCCTCGCCAACTACAAGGGGGTTGACATGGCCACCCAGGGTCTGCTGTTTAAGTCGATTAACATGCGTGGTTTTGGGGCAACTGGTAACCCCCGCACCGTGCAGATGATCGACGGGATGGACAACTCGGCCCCCGGCCTGAACTTCCCCGTCGATAACATTGTGGGTATGCCCGAACTAGACGTAGAGAGCGTTGAAGTGCTACCCGGCGCG
>JBBQUC010000359.1:0-4928 GCA_038212815.1 Cytophagales bacterium | reverse complement strand
GGAAAACCCTCTACCGCAAAGTACAAACCCTGACCCAGCTATCGCCCATCGAACTGATTCGGCAGTATCGGCTCCGGCGAGCTGCCGACCTGCTCCGTTCGGGTCGATCTATCTCCGAAACCGACTATATTGTTGGGTTTGAAACTCCCTCGCATTTCACCAAATCGTTTAAAGAATTTTACCAGAAAACCCCCACCGAGTTTGTGGGCCGATAACGATTCAATCACTATGTATCAACGCAACTCCCGCATGAATCGACTCCTTTTCTCCATAGCCCTGCTGCTGGCCGTACCTGCCCTTAGCCAGCAGCGGCCTGCGCAGGGCACTCAGCAGCAAACGTACCAGCCTCCTACTTTCAGCGACCCCGACCGGTTGAAAAAGATTGAAACTCTGTTTCCGGCTATCGACCGTATATACCGCGATTATGCCGCCAAAAACCACTTTCCGGGGCTGACTTACGGCGTGGTGGTTGATGGCAAGCTGGTTTTTTCGGGTGGGGTGGGCTATACCGATGTGGCTAAAAAGATACCAGCAACGCCTGCATCTGTATTTCGGATTGCCTCTATGTCAAAAAGCATTACGGCCCTCGCCATTCTCAAACTCCGCGATGAGAATAAACCTACTGCCAGCCCTCTCCGGCTCGATAACCCTGTGGCGACCTACTTACCAGAGGCAAAAAACGTCCCCTATCTCACAGCCGATGCGCCTACCCTCACCATACGCCACCTGATGACCCATTCGGCGGGGTTCCCAGAAGATAACCCCTGGGGAGATCGCCAACTGGCCGACAGCGATGCTGACCTGCTGACCCTCCTGCGGAATAAACCCTCAGTGGCCAACGTGCCGGGCATCACGTATGAGTACAGTAACCTCGGCTTTGCCATGTTGGGACGCATTGTGACGCAGGTATCAGGCCAGCCCTACCAGCGTTACATTAGCGAACAACTGCTGAAACCACTGGGCATGACCCATACCGAATGGGAGTATGATCGGGTACCAGCCGCCCAACTCGCCCTGGGTTACCGCTGGCTCGATAGCAACTGGGCCGATGAACCCCTGCTACACGATGGCAGCTACGGGGCAATGGGCGGGCTGCTCACCTCTATCGACGATTTTAGCCGGTATATTGCCGTTCAGCAAGCTGCCTGGCCTCCCCGTAATGAGAGCGATGCAAGCCCCGTTCGGCGTAGCTCCCTGCGCGAGATGCAGCTACCACATACCTTCAGCGGGTTCAATCCAAAGTTCAAGTTTCCGGGTGGGCGCAGTAGTGTCCTGGTTAGCCATTACGCCTATGGCCTCGGCTGGACGCGTGATGCCGAGGGACGGGTATATGTAGGGCATAGTGGTGGCTTACCCGGTTTTGGCAGTCAGTGGCGCATGATGCCCGATTATGGCATTGCCGTTGTTGCCTTTGCCAACCTGACTTATGCCAACCTGGGTACGGCTAACTGGGCAGTGCTAGATACCCTGCTGACCGGAGCAGGTCTGCAACCCCGACAACTGCCCGTATCGCCCATACTGGCGCAGCGTAAAGCCGAACTGGTGGCCCTGCTCCCCAACTGGGCCAATGCCGAAACCAGTGGTATTTTTGCCGAGAACTTCTTCCCCGACCAGTCGCTGGCAGCCCGCCAGCAACTGGCACAAGCTCTGTTTGCTCAGGCGGGCCGCATTATTCGCGTAGGCGAGTTGCAGCCAGAGAACCAGTTACGCGGCCATTTTATACTGGTAGGAGACCGGGCCACTATCGACGTATTCTTTACCCTCACCCCTGAAAACCCCGCCCTCATTCAGCAGTTAGACCTTGTACTACTAAACTGATAAACAAGGGCTTGTCGCGTTTTGCGAACATTTGGCGATACTACCGGGTTAACAGTCCTGATGCTACTCCGTTCTGACTCATGGCTGTTAACCTGATTACCTATCTACAAGAACAATTTACCCCGGCGGTCATTGACCAGTTAAGCAGTACCCTGGGCGAAAAACCGGCCAACACGCTCCGGGCAACAATGGGAGCTGTGCCTACCCTGCTGGGTGGGCTGGCCCACCGAATCCATAACACCACCGAGGCTGCATCGATCATCAGTAGCCTGCGCGAAGGCCATTACGGCTCGGCGACTACCCCCCTGGATATTAGTCAGGTAACCAATACCCGGCTGGGTACTACAGCCGCCGTGGGCGAAGGCAGCCAGTTTATCCAGCAGATTCTGGGCGACAAAACGGATCGGATAACCGCCGAGTTGGCGCGATATAGTGGCGTAACCCGACCATCGGCCCTGGCTCTGCTCGACATTGTCGGCTCCATGCTCATGGGGGTTTTAGGGAGACAGGTGCTAGAGAATGGCCTTACAGGCGACAACCTGACAACGCTATTGGCCGGTCAGGCCAACGAGTTTAAAACGGCCCTGCCTGCTGGGCTAAGTACCGTAGGCACGTTGTTAGGGTTCGAGCAGTTTCATGTACCTAACCCCAGCGAACATGCCCAGGCTATCGATTCGTACTCAGGCACATCCATTAACCCCAACATTCCGAAAAGTCCGGATATTGAGCGCGAGCGGGAGAATAATCGCTGGCTGCGCCCGGCCCTCTACCTGGTGGGCGCACTCATTCTGTTTTTGATTGTTCAGAAATGCCGCGAACCGCAAAACGGCACCGATGGAATTTATACCGATACCACCGCCCGCGCTGAACCGAATGGAGCCGAAGACCGCTCTGCTGCTACTGCCAACAACATCCGCGAGTCGAACGGCTCGACACTGGACACCGCTGCTGGCCCCTTTGCGCGGGGTGCTGCCAGTGCCGCCAACCCTGACTCGCTGGCCTATACCAGCGAAGCAACAACAACCGATGCTGGCGCAGGCGAAGTACGCACCCAAATTGAACTACCGGGGGGTCGGCGACTGAAACTGACGGAGAACTCCTTTACGTATAACCTGGCGAAGTTTCTAGGCGGTAAACCCAAGAATCCGCAACGTACCTTTACCTTCGACAACCTCACGTTCGACAGCAATTCAGCCCGTATTACGGCACAGTCGCGGGGTAGTGTGGATGAGTTGATCCAGATTATGCGGGCTTATCCAGGGCTGGTCATTCGGATTGAGGGGCATAGCGACAACGAAGGGAATGAAGCTGCTAACCAAAAACTGTCTGCCGAACGGGCTAGCGCTGTAAAAACCGCCCTGGTAACAGCCGGTATTAGCAGCGACCGGGTTTCTACCCAGGGGTTTGGTTCCAATAAGCCAACAGAACCCAATACCACTCCTGAAGGTCGTCAGAAAAACCGCCGGATTGATGTAGCCATTACAAGGGTGTAAACTATAGAATTGTAAGGTGTAGAAGTGGTAAGGGTCGTAAGTTGGAGAAGACGTAAGTTGGATTTATCCTGTTAACTTGCCATTCTTACGCTAGCCCTTACGACTTTTACGACTCTCCTGACTTTTACCCCTTCTTATGAAAGGATTGATTATTCGCTCTACTGGCTCATGGTACGACGTTCGAGCCGGAAACGGGCATATTTATAAGGGTCGTCTCAAAGGCAAATTCAAGATAAAAGGGTTTAAAGTGACCAACCCCATTGCCGTGGGTGACCGGATACAGTATGTGCTGGAAGATGAAGCTGAAAACACGGTAATGATTACGGGCATCGACGAACGGGAAAATTACATTATCCGGCAATCGGTGCACAAAACGGCTCACGGGCATATTCTGGCCGCCAATCTGGACCAGGCCGTGCTGATCGCTACGTTAACCCTCCCCCGCACCTCGTTGGGGTTCATTGACCGGTTTCTGGTAGCTGCCGAATCGTTTCGGATTCCGACCACCATTGTCTTCAATAAATCAGATATTCTGACCAACGACGGGCTGGCCTACCAGCAGGAAATCATTGACCTTTATGAGCAGGTAGGCTATCCCTGCCTGATTACTTCTGCCATTGAGGGGCAGGGTACGGAGGCATTCCGGCAATTGCTAGACCACAAGATTACCCTGTTATCGGGACATTCGGGAGTGGGAAAATCATCACTGGTAAATGCTATTGCGCCAGGCTTGAACCTGCGCACCAACGAGGTATCTACTTTTGCCAACAAGGGTGTACATACCACCACCTTTGCCGAGATGTTTGAGCTAGCCCCCGATACGTACCTGATCGATACCCCCGGCATTAAAGAGTTAGGGTTGGCCTATACCGATAAAGAAGAGATTAGCCATTATTTTCCAGAAATGCGCAGGCTGTTGAACCAGTGTCGGTTTCATAATTGCATGCACCTCAACGAGCCGGGCTGTGCCATTAAAATTGCCGTAGACGAGGGAACCATTGCTGCAAGCCGCTATATGAGCTATCTGAGCATGGTTGAGGGCCACGATAACCGCCGATAAGGGTTAAAAGCTGAACTGCACGGCCCCTTTTATAATAAACCGATCAATACCAGGAGCCAGGTAGTTGAGCCGATGCACACCCTGAATCCGGAAAAACTTGAAGATATTTTCAATGCCATACCCCACCTCCATATACGGCACCCGGTCGTCTAACTGACCAAAAAGCGTTGGGTCACGCCCGTCGGGCAAGCGTTGCATCGATTCAATGTTGCGGCTACGTACGGTACGGTGGCCCCACAGCACATCGGCATTGGTTACCAGCCGCCAGTTCAGCTTCTGAATGCCGGGGATTCGATTAAACAAAAATCCGTCGAACCGATGCTGATAGTGCATGGCCACAAACCGGTCACTCACAAACTCGTAAAAATTCATCCGGTTAAAGGTGTTTGGCACTAGAAAGAATGTGGGGTTACCCGTATGCGGAAACAGCAGGGGCGTAGGTAGTGGGGTGGGTACATAACCCGCCAGCAGCGTGTACGAACTTCGCCCCAGTGTACCTACCCGGAACGTTTGCTGGGCTTTCAGGGTAAGGCGGTCGTAATAATACTGCCCCCCCA
>JBBQUC010000358.1:0-4933 GCA_038212815.1 Cytophagales bacterium | reverse complement strand
GGGCAATCCCGGAGTCAGATTTTTAGTTAGTTGCCGTTGCCGATTTGCTCAGGGTCACGGTTTTAGGATCTACAGTAATCTGTTTCAGTCGTTTTGCCACCTGATCCGACATGGTTTCCTGATAGCGTCCTCCCAGCCCTTCAGCCAGAAACTTTTCAGCGGCTGCCAGCATTGCCATGTTGTTCACCGGTTTGGCAAAGCCGTGTCCCTCGTCGTCGGCCACAATGTATTCGACGGGGAAACCCCGGTCGCGGAGGGCTACTACAATCTGATCTGATTCGGCTTTGTTCACGCGGGGGTCGTTGGCTCCCTGCACCACCAGCAGAGGTGTTTTAATTTTATCGGCTGCGTGTAAGGGGGAGGCTTTTTCCAGCACAGCCTTACCTTCGGGGGTGTTGAGGTCGCCCATGCGCTCATACATCTGCTTGCGTCCTGCTTCCCAATAGGCTGGAATGGAGTTGAGCAGCGTCATCAGGTTTGAGGGAGCCACAATGGCTACTGCCGAGGCATACAGATCGGGGGTGAAGGCCACCCCGGCCAGCGTTGCATAACCACCGTAAGAACCGCCCATAATACCCACGCGCTTCGGGTCGGCAATACCTTTGGTCACCATCTCTTTCACCCCCCAGGTAATATCATCCTGCATGAGCAGACCCCACTGTTTGTTGCCTGCATTCAGGAATTTCTTGCCATAACCGGTCGAAGCGCGGAAGTTGGGAGCCAGCACCGCGTAGCCCCGATTGGCCAAAAACTGTGCGTAGGCGTTGTAGCCCCACGTATCACGCCCCCAGGGGCCACCGTGCGGAAACACAATGAGGGGAAGGTTTCGGGGAGCTACGCCTTTGGGTAAGGTCAAATAGGCCGGAATCTCCAGCCCGTCCGACGATTTATAGCGTACTACCTGCATCGGTGCCAGGTCGGCAATGGGAAGTTTAGGGCGCGGGCGATACTGAAATTGCAGTTTTTTGGTTCTTCGGTCAAGCAGATACACTGCACCGGGATCGGTATCGCGGGTAGCCGTAATGAGCCAGTACCGTTCGTCGTCGGTTGACGACCCAAAGGACACGTCAGCATTGGCAAGTTTCTGTTTCACCAGTTTGTAATCCCCTTCAAACGATTTATCTTTCCAGTTATACCGTTGACGGTCATCGGTATAACTGGTGTATATCGGCTCGTGGGTCACGTCTGACAGGGCCAGTGAACCAAAATCCACCCGCTGCTTCGGGTCTCGTTCGTACACGTTTTCTTTACCAGTTTCAGGGTCGAACAGGACAACCTCGCTTAAATCGCGGGTAGTGCCAACATTCGTTTCGAGATACACCCGTTTGTTATCTTTTGTGAAGCCAATCACGCCTGCATTTTCGGAAATGTTGGCTGAATACAGCTTCGTCAGCTTGCTATCCGGTTCAACGCGCATGATTTCGCTGCTCCCATCGGCTGCCGTGCGCGTAGCTAAGCGGAGTTTATCGGTCCAGTCGAAATCATAGCCGCCAAGCCGGTCTGTGTTTTTGAACACCAGCGTTTTTTGTCCGGTAGTAATGTCTAATTTGTACAGATCGTGCCAGGCTTTATCCCGGTCGTTCAGGCCGATATACAGCGTTTTTGGGTCAGTCTTTGGCACATTGTAAATATAAACCCGCACGCCTTTGAGGTTGGTCAGATCGCGGGCTACTGGCACATCCTGCCCAGCATTCAGGGTTTCGGCAGGGTTCACAGCATACACGTTAAAGTTTTCGTCGCCCCCTTTATCCTGGCTGTACAGGAGATATTTACCATCGCGCGACCAGAAGTACCCTCGAATCGGACGCAATGTGTCGGCAGTCATGGGTTTTGCCGCACCGAACGGTTCCCCGGTTTTTTTTACCCAAATATTGCGGGTGCCTTTGTAAGGCTTTATAAACGACATGAAAAGGCCATTGGGCGAGAGCTGCGCCCCGCTGATTTCGGGATCGCCGAAGAGTAGTTCGCGGTCAATCAGGGGTGGCAGCTTGCCCGTAGTCTGAGCCTGAGTTGGGCGCGTTGTCAGTATAAAGCTGAGCAATAGGAGAAGGTACATTCGGTTTTTCATAGAGATTGGGGTAAAGATGTATTTAGATTTATTACTAAGTAACCAATTTGACCGTAGTAGATTCGGTAACTAACTGATCTTTAGCCGACCAAATATAGTTTTTTATACAGATCCGTCCTATCTCGAAACCAGTTTTGCATTTACCACCAGTTCCTGTACCTTTAACTACAAACCACAAACACCAACTTATGTCGCTCGACTGGATTATCTCTGCCTGCCTTGGTGTGGGCCTTGCCGCCTGCTGTGGCTTTCGGGTATTTGTACCGCTGCTAGTAGCTAGTGTGGCTACCAAATTGGGCGTGATTGGCACCGTGTCGGGCTTTGAGTGGATTACAGGCTGGCCCGCCCTCGTTGGCCTGTCGGTAGCTACAGTGGTAGAACTGGGGGCGTATTACATTCCGTGGGTCGATAACCTGCTCGACACCCTGGCTGGGCCTGCCGCCGTTATTGCCGGTACACTGCTGAGTACCTCGTTTCTGAAAATAGATAACCCTGTGCTGCATTGGGGGCTGGGATTGATGTTTGGGGGTGGGTCGGCAGCGGTTATCCAAGCGGGCACTAGCCTGCTGCGGTTAGGCTCCACAGCCACTACAGGTGGGCTGGGTAATCCAGTAGTGGCCACTGGCGAGAATGTAGCCTCGATTGGGCTATCAGTACTAACCGTTTTGCTGCCCCTGTTTGCGTTTGTCATTATTGCGTTGCTGCTGATCTTCGTTGCCGTTCGGCTGGCTCGGCGAGGCCAATCCAAGCTAGGAAAAGTCTGGTTTAGTAAACCCCGGCCGGGCCACGAAAGGCCGGGCCAATCCAGGCCGGGCCAATCAGTTTCCAACGCTCCTCGAACCGGCAACCCCCTCGACCAGATTCCGCACAGCCAGAATGGGCGGGGATAAGGTTATCCAATAAATCCTACGTTCAGGTGTGATCCATCGCTATAGTACCCTAAACCAGTAGTGGTCCGTTGGGCGATACTTCCACCAGCGTTTCGGTGGCAATGGCGGGAGTGCCGCCTGTGGCTTCGGCTTCGTTATTCAGAAAGTAGCTGAGCGCACCCGATGAACATTTTTTCACCTGTTCGACAATGCGTTCCGTACTTGCCCCATCTATAGCCACCCAGGGACGTTTACGCGGATCAAATACGGTAGGCAAGTTTGTAAAACAAATGCGCGAATGAATGCAAACATCGGGTTGCCAAACAACGATTACCTCACCATTCGTGTAGTGTCGGGTAGTATCTTTCATACCTGTTTAGTTAATTAAACGAACGTTATCGTACCAATGAAAGAGAGTGAACTGGATTTTTTCCTCGGCCTGGGTTATTTCAGGATGCAACAGGAAGTGTTTACCTGCCAATTTATGCCCGCCAACGGCACCTTCTACCCCGTACACTGGCTGCGGATTGTGCTGGCAACGGTACAGTTTGGCCCCAAACAAACCCGACTCTTCACCATTAATGCTCCTTTTTCGGTAACCGTAAAGCCGCTTGTGCTAACTACTGAATTGGAAACTCTGTATGCCATCTACCGAAACTCACTGGATTTCGACGCGCCCGAATCGGTGGAAGCCTGCCTGATGGGCGGAGCCACCACCACGGCCTTCGACACCTACATCATCGAAATCCGCGATGAAGGCATGCTGATAGCTGCCGGTATTTTCGACAATGGGGAGCGGAGTATTGCCGGAATCATGAATTTTTACCTCCCCGATTATCGGCGGTATAGTCTGGGCAAATACCTGATGCTGCTGAAAATTCAGTATGCCCGGCAATGGCACAAAGATTATTATTACCCCGGCTACCTGGTGAGCCACTACCCCAAATTTGATTACAAACTGTTCGCCTGTCAGGCCGCTACCGAAGTCTATGACGACAATAACGACTACTGGCTACCCTTTTCCTGGGAGGCTGTCAATGCGCTGGCGGCAGGTCGGGAAGTATAAACCAGGCCACATTCATCCCCTGGCGTATTTAAGCACCTCAAAAACGGGAAAAATAACCTCACCATCAACCACGCCCCCTGGCCCGTGCGTTTCGAAATAAGTGACAGAAGCCACGCCCACTCTGGCTAAAGCCGCCAGACTTTGTCGCGTCCACTCGGCACAAAAATCAGTTTGCTGGCGGGTATCAGCCGGGGCAGTCAACCGCTCACTCACCGACTCCACAACGGGCGGGTAGCGTGGTAGCAGCGTGATAGGCGATATATGAATCGGCTTCCCCCCCGTTAGCTGTCGGGCATTCTCAACGGTCGGTTGCTGCCCGGCAATATTCTCCCAGAGCGTCAGGTCATCGGTGGCGTGTGCCTGCGGAGTGATGGCATACGCCACAAAATCGACGAGGGTATAATCCAATGGATTACGGTTGATGTCAACAAAATAGCCGTCTGTTCCACCCCCAACCAAAGCGTCCGGCCAGGCCACCCGTACCAGCGGCACTATGGCGTGCAGCAGCTCGTCAGAAGACCGCAGGGTGTTGGCGTTAACCAGTAGTACCGAACTGACCCTAGGGTGATCAGTACCCATACAGTCCAGCAGTTGGGCTAGATCACGGGTCGGCGCATCGCCAAAAAACAAGGCTAGTTCGAGGCTGACGTTTAGGGCAGTGGCATCGGCCAGGGCGTTCGTCAGCCGGGTTTGCCAGCCGGTGGTGGTCAACAACGCATCGGCCCGCAGATGCGCGAGGGGTAGCTCCCGCAACCGGGCAATCTCCGTTTCACCCAGCGGCTGACCAGTGGCGCGTTGCCCCAGGCCAATTTTAGGCAGAGTTGCCGGTGCTGCCTCGCTAAACACTACCCGTTGCTGTACGGTATCACCGGGCTGTAGCGTAACGGGCAGCAGGGTGAGTGGAGTGGAGTAGGTTTTAAACGAGGCATC
>JBBQUC010000357.1:0-4938 GCA_038212815.1 Cytophagales bacterium | reverse complement strand
TGCCAAAATTCAGGGTTTTGGCAGGCTTGGCCGAGAGCATGTCACTCAACTGCCGGTTAAAATCGGCAACCAGTGTCTGCTTGCCTACCACCCAGACGTAAAAAGGCCGCGACTCATCGGCCAGTTTTTGTTTATGGTTCTGGTAGTCGTAATACGTACCACTATACCGCGACGAGAACGCATAGACCGTGGCCGAAATACCGTTGCGTTTGAGTTGGGCAAACTCGTCATAAATGGCACTTTTCAGCACACTCGACGCATCGTTGCGGTTAATTTCCGGGTTGCGTTTTACCTCCGCATCCGAAAAAGACAGGATACAGTCGGAGACGAGCAGGGCAATGTTATTGCCTTTGGCTTTCTCGCCTACCTGCCCGAAAATCTTGTGCAGTTCGGAGCTTTTGCCCGTGGCAAAGGGGGTAGTGGCCAGGCTCACCACAAAATCGTTGACATCACCCTTATACGCCTGGGGCTGTCCGGCCACGGTCCAGACCGTTACGGGTCGAATCTGATTGGATTTAGTCGCCACCTCCGACACCACATCCTTAAACGTTGTATTGCCACTGAGGTAGCCTTTCATGCTGGCCGAGGCATCCATAAAGAGGTGAATCTGCCCAATCTGTGCAGGTTTTTCAGCGGGGAGCTGGTCGGGTTTGGGTTTGCGGCCACCACAGTTGGTCAATAAAGCAATACACAGGGTGAACAGGGTGAAATAACGACTGTAGGTCATGTAGCTATATAAGGTTGGTCTCGCCCATCAGGGTGAGTAAACTAGTTCATGGGGTTGCCTGCCGGTAAGGTAACAGATACAGGGCAAAAAACAAGGCCAGCAGGGTGTAAGTATATCCAGTGAAGGCACGATCTACCTGAAAATCATAACTACAACTTTGCGAAGCATAGGCTAGAAACGTACCCAGCACTGCTGACCAGAACAGTCCCCGCACCCGCCCGCGCCTGGCCCCCACCCGAAACAGGTTGGCCAGCCAGCCGAGCAGAGCTGCCGTAGCCATACCAAACACCGAGCCGATGAGCCGGGGACTACGCCCCCCATCGAGGCCCAGTTTACCCCCTGCGGCCAGCAGAAAACCCAGGGACATTGTGGCTAAAAATACGCCCGGCCAGTTATAAAATTGTAGCGTTGTTTCAGCAACAACAGGCTGCCTTACAGCCAATTTTTTGGGGTTTAGAACCGCTGGTGAGTTTACCTGTACAATAGCAAATGCGTTGTTGGGTAATTGATTCACCTGCACCGTTTGACCGGCCACCACCGCGCCCGTATTGGTTAGATGCTCCTGACGAAAGTAAAGCGGTTGCCCGGTTTCGTCGTACAGTAGCCCACAACGGGTTAATGTATCATAATGAACGACGGTACCTTGCATAGATGGCGGAAGAAGACCTTGCAACTAAACGCTTATGAGTAGTAGTTTGTTGTTTGGCGTTACTGATTCAGCCGCACCCCTACACTCATTTAGCAGGCAACTATGGGAAGTGCGAAGGTAGCTCCCCACGCCGAATTCTGGCCATACTGTCCGAACATGACCAACAGGAAAATGAGTGGCCCGCCAATAAGCCCTGGTCTATCGATAAATCATTCTTCGCCGATTGCTAGTTATTCCTCCTCTGGCTTATCGGCCTTTTTGGCTTTCTTAGGGTCGCGTTTGGCAATAAGATCACCGTTTTTAAGCCTTTTAGATACCGCAATGAACGGGCCGGCAATGATTTGTTCGCCGGGTTTGAGACCCGATTTAATTTCGATGTTCTCGAAGTCGCTGATACCCGTCTTTACGGCCTGCTGAGTGGCTTTGCCACCCCGGTTTACGAATACAATTTCCTGAACGACAGCATCTTTTTTGATGGTATCCGCCTGGGTCTTTTGCTGGTCTGGGGGGCCACCCTGGTTTTGCGACTCCCGCTCAGGGGCGGCATCGCGGCCACGGGTGGTAACGGCAGCAATGGGTACAGTCAATACCCCTAGTCTGCGGTCGGTAATTACCTCGACCGAGGCTGTCATGCCGGGTTTAAACGGATACCCTTTCCGGCCCGCCGTGGCCATCAGGTCGGTATAGGAGTTGTTCAGGATTTTCACTTTCACCTCAAACTCTGTAACGGCATCGGTTGAGAGCGACGAGGCCGCATTGGTATTACCCGCCGATCCGTTGGCAGTGTTGGCAATTTCGGTCACAATACCTTTGAACTTACGCCCGGCGGTGGTGTAGGAGTCCACCTCAATATCGGCGGTATCGCCCAGCGAGACGCGCACAATATCGTTTTCGTTCACGTTTACCCGTACCTCCATGTTATTGAGGTTGGCCAGCCGCATAATCTCGGTGCCGGCCATCTGCGAGGTACCCACCACGCGCTCGCCCAGCTCGACATTCAGCTTAGAGACGGTGCCGTTGACGGGCGAATAAATGGTCGTTTTACGCAGGTTTTCGGTGGCATCTTTCAGGCTGGCTTCGGCACTCTGAATATTATACTGCGAGGCTTTTACGTTAGAACGGGAGGCTTCAAGGTCTTGCTTGCCCACATTATAATTTGCCTCCGAGATTTCGTAATCAGCCGTCGAAATCACTTTATCAGCCAGCAGTTTGCGGTTCCGCTCAAAGTCGGCTTTGAGCCGGATCAGTCGTGCTTCCGACTGCGCCACACTGGCTTTGCTCTGCTCGAACTGCGCCCGGTTGGCATTGACTGCCGCCCGTGCCCGCGCCAGCAACGACTCGTAATTATCGGGCCGGATTCGGCACAGCAGTTGGCCTACCTTCACGGGGTCGCCCTCGGCTACGTAAAGGCCAATGATCTCGCCCGACACATCCGGACTGATCTTCACTTCTACTTCGGGCTGCACCCGCCCCGACGCACTGACGCGTTCGATGATATTGGTTTTTTTTACGGTGGCAAAGTCCACCTCGGTTGTAGCTGGCTTGCCAATAATTCCGGCCTGCTTAGCGGCCATCAGGCCGCCAACGAGCAGCACCACAACTCCACCAAGTATCCACCAAATGCGGTTCGATTTTTTTTTCATGAGTAGCGAATGAGTGAAAGAGCTAAAGAGCGAGCAACGGGTGCATTTCTCTCTTTAGCTCTTTCACTCATTAAAAAGTTATCGGTTTATTCTGATAAAAATCTAAAATCTTGGTTCTAAACACGTAATCGTACTTCGACTGGATGAGGGCAGCCCGGGAGCGGTCGAGGTTGGATTTAGAGATATTGTATTCAGTTGAGTTTAAAGCACCAGCATTCAGGCGGGCAGTAGCTACCTGAAAGGCTTTGTCGAGGGCTTCTACCTGTACCTGTTGCGCCCGGTAGCGGTTGGCCGAGGCCAGCAGGTTAGTGTAAGCTGTTTCGATCTGCTGGCGGAGTTGCAGCCGGGTGTTAGCAGCTGTTAGCTCTGAGCTTTGCTGCTGCACGCGGGCTAAAGCAATGCGGGTGCGGGTCTGAAACCGACCAAAAATTGGTATTTGAAGGTTCAGCGAAAACGAGCGATTCAGGTTATTAGTCAATTGCTCGGTATAGGAGTAGGTCTCAAACCGGTAGTTAGGTTGCGAAAAATAGACTGTTTGCGAGATACCATTGACGGTTACAACCTGTGGAATCTGAACGACTCCATCGACAATCTGGCGTTGCAGACCTACGTTCGAGTACAGGGTGCTGAGCGATCCGTTCAGCGATACCAGTGGTAATAAACTTCCTTTGGCTACTTCTACCCCTACGGCATCGCTCCGCACCCGCAGGTCGGCAGCTTTCAGATCGGGGATAAACTGGGCGGCTATATCATACACCTGCTGGGCACTGGCCGAGTAGGGGGTTACCGTGGGGTCGTCGAGGGCAATTTTTTCTACCTCAATCCCCTGCGAGGCTGTCGCCCCCGATAGGTTCATGGTCTGCAAAAGAGCTAGCTTGGCCAGGGCAATGTTGTTCTGGGCGTTGACAATGGTCAACTCATCGTTGGCAATGGTGGCCCGAATGTCGTACAGATTGGCCTCTGGTGCCGACCCGGCGTTGACTAGCCGCTGGGTACGGTCGAGTTGGGCGCGGGAGACTTCGATCTGCCGCTGGGCTACCTCCAGTTGCTCCTGGTTAGTGAGCACGTTCAGGTAATTTGATACTACTGTGAGAGCTACGTTGTTTTGGGTAGCCTGCAAATTCAGTTGATTGGATTGGAGCAACAGGTCGTTTTGCCGGATGGTATTTTGCAGGGCAAATCCATTGAACAGGGTAACCGAGGAACTTACCTGATAGTTATTGGAGCTAACCGACCGGTCCACAAATGAGTTGGTGCCGGGGTTGATATTTCGGCCCGAACTGAGCGATTGCCCGGCAAAGCCCGTTAGGTTGGGGTAGCGGTTAAACTTAGCCTGCTCCAATTGCAGGTCGGCACTTTGCACCTGCAACTGCCCCTGCTTGATGGTAATGTTGTTCTGAAGGGCAATGTCGATGCACTGCCGCAAGGTAAGGGGCGTAGCAGAGTCGAGGGCAGGCGGCTGATTAGCCGACCGACCGGGCGTGACCACGGCGGGGCTACTGGCAGGGGTAGTGGTAGTCTGCGCCATCAGGGGCGATATACCCACCAACAGGCTTGAGAAAAAGGCAATTTGGTTCAGCACAACTCGCATCTGCTTTTGTGTTTGATGGTTCAATGTTACAAAGTCTATTGGGGCCGGTCTATTGATTTGGGATAAACGGCGGGATTTAATGGTTAATGCGGGATTTAATGACTGATGAATGCTACATGATGACTGATGAATATGGAAACTAAATGCATGATTCATCATTTATCAGTCATCAGTCATTGCCCCTCCAGCCAGCCGTCTTTCAGCCGCACCACGCGGTTTCCGTTCTGGGCGTTCACTTCAGAGTGAGTGACCTGCACAATGGTGACGCCATCTTTCCGGTTTAGTTCGCGGAAAAGAGTCATGATCTGCTCAGCCTGCTCGGAGTGGA
>JBBQUC010000356.1:0-4947 GCA_038212815.1 Cytophagales bacterium | reverse complement strand
CGATTGGTAAGGTTTTTGTTTACTTATTCCAGTAACAAAATACCACTCGGTAAAAGAGGCATACCGAATAAAAGGTTTACCCACTGACCTATTCATTTTTTTCGTAAATAAGCCTGGTAAGTGCATACTAGTGAAAACAGAAGGTTTGCATACCCAACCTTTTGGGAAGTAATTATTAACACTTTTACAGTATTATTGACGTTTAAAAGTAACTGGTCTCGGAACGTAAATCGACTAAAAAGTTGGTTTTGTTACCGTGTTGGTCGGGCAACCGGACAACTACAGCCTCGCACAACTCTCGATGGATAAAACAGGAAAGCCCGGTGTTCACCAGCAGGTGAAAGACGAGCAATTGGTTCGCCAGTATATCAGCACGCGCCGAAATGAGTATTTCGATACGCTCTATAAACGGTATGTCGGTAAAGTATATCGCCGGTGCCTGTCGCTGACAAAAGACCCGGCCAAAGCTGAAGACTATACCCACGATATTTTTCTGAGGGTCTTTATCAGCCTGATTCATTTCAAGGAGCAATCTGCTTTTTCAACCTGGCTCTATTCAATCTCCTACAACTACTGCATGGATCAGCTTCGGCTGAATAACCGCACGGCTACCGTATCCATCGAAGATGGGGCAGATTACAACATTGCCGATACCGACGACTATGAGGTAACAGAATCGCAGTTACAACAACTGGCCCATGTCATGGAAGCGATGTCACCCGACGAAGTGAATTTTTTACGGCTCAAGTACGTGCAGGGCATGGATATCCGGGAAATTGCCCAGCAGTTCAACCTCAAAGATTCCGCCGTGAAAATGCGGCTAAAACGCACCCGCGACAAAATCCGTAAACTCTACACAGATAAACCTTGAGTCAGTTAGTGAGTTGGTCAGCCAGTTTGACGCGTCAGCCACTGATTAACTCCCTGACCAACTGCGCAACTAATTAATATTAATCCCCACTGAAATGCCGAGCCAGGGTTTTCGGGTATAAATCCAGATAACTTTATTGGGATCGGTAATTTGCTCAAAACCCACCAGCAGGCCGCTGGTAACGGTTTTATACCCTATAATAGCCGCCAGGCCATAAGTCAGGCCCAGGGCTTCGTAGTCGTCGGTGTAGCGGCCATTGGTCGAGAATGAATTAACCAGGGTGGCATCGACCCCGGCAAACCCACCCAGCCCAAAACTAAACGACCGGAGTTCGGCTCGCTGCTCCTGCCGGAAATACGTAGCCCGGTAATTACCAATATCGTAGCGAATACCGGCATACACCGCCACATTAGCCGTTGTATTGATTTGCTCCGGGCGTCCAGCCTGCCGAAATCGATATTTGAAGGGGATGGTCAGCAAATCCACATCGAATGTAGTACGCTGATACCGAAACCACGGGCTTTTATCTTCCAGCCGGTTAGCGGCTGGTTTATAATGTACAAACAACACAGCCGCCGAGTCGGACCGGTCGAGGGTACGCGGATTGGTATCGGTTGGCTGTAGGAAGGAGGGCACAAACTCGGCAAAGAGGGTATCGTTGCGGATATACAACCCGGCTTTAGTTAGTTTCGGAATGGTTTTTTCGATCAGTTTCTCTGACCTGGCCGACTTCATCCACAGTTGCTGGTGGCCGGGTATCCTGAATACCTGATTTAACTGGATCGCATCGTTCTGGCTGCGGATACTGGCGCAACTACTGACGAACAGGAGTAGCCCCATAAAGCGGATGACTTGGTAAAGGTATGCCATTTAAGCTGTAATTTTGTGGGATTACGTTGGCCTGCGTTGCCCCGGCCAACCTACCCGTTGTTATGAAAAAAATTGCCTTTTATACCCTCGGTTGCAAACTCAATTTCTCCGAAACGTCCACCCTCGCCCGCATACTCGAAGGGCGTGGTTACCAGCGTGTAGAGTTTAATCAGCAACCCGATATTTTTGTTATCAACACCTGCTCGGTTACCGATAATGCCGACAAAAAATGCCGCAAGATTGTCCGGGAAGCGCAAAAAATTAACCCCAATGCCTACGTAGCCATTGTGGGCTGTTATGCCCAGCTCAAGCCCACCGAAATCGCCAGTATTCCCGGAGTCGATGCGGTGCTGGGTGCTGCCGAGAAATTTCAGCTTGCCGACCTGCTGCCTACATTTACTAAAGTCTCAACGGGTCAACCGGCTCAGGTGTTTAACTCGCCCATCGAACACGCCATCGACTACCACGCGGCTTATTCGCTCAACGACCGTACGCGTACGTTTCTGAAAGTGCAGGATGGCTGTGATTACCCCTGTGCTTACTGCACTATTCCGCTAGCCCGGGGCAAAAGTCGCTCCGATACCGTAGCCAATGTAGTGCAGGCCGCCCAGGCCATTGCCACCCGTGCGGTGAAGGAGATTGTGCTAACGGGGGTCAACATCGGCGATTTCGGACTGGCTACCGGTAGTGACCAACGGCCCGAAACGTTTCTGGAACTCGTGCAGGCCCTGGATACGGTTGCCGGCATCGAACGGTTCCGCATCTCGTCAATCGAACCGAATCTGCTCACCGACGAGATTATCCGGTTTGTGGCCAGTAGCCAGCGGTTTGTGCCGCATTTTCATATTCCCCTGCAATCGGGCAGCAACAACGTGCTGGGCCTGATGCGCCGACGCTACAAGCGGGAACTATACGCCGACCGGGTGGCACAGATCAAAGCACTCCTGCCTCACGCCTGCATTGGAGCCGACGTGATTGTGGGTCACCCCGGCGAAACCGACGCGGAATTCCGGGAAACCTACCAGTTCCTGACCGAATTACCCGTCTCGTACCTGCACGTGTTTACCTATTCAGAGCGACCCAATACCCTGGCTATGCGCATCAGACCAACCGTGCCGGGCCATGTCCGGGCCGAGCGGTCGAAGATGCTGCACATCCTGTCGGATAAAAAACGCCGGGCGTTCTACGAATCCCAAGTTGGCTACGAGGCTACGGTTCTCTTCGAGGAAGACATTGAAACCAGTGCCGAGGGGGTAAGCCTGATGCAGGGATTTACCGAAAACTACGTGCGCGTATCGGCCCGCTACGATCCCTTGCTGATAAACGAAACCAAACAAGTACGGCTAGTTGGGACTAACGCAGCAGGGCTGATGGAGGTAGAGGAAGTAGGGGTATTAGTATAAAAGGATTTGGGACACAGAGCACCCAAAGGAGACACAGAGATACACTGAGGAAAAGAGGAAAATCTTAGTGTATGTCTGTATCCCAGTTTCTCTTTACCCCTTCTTGGCCCGTGTGGCTTTCGGTGGGGCGGGGGCTGCTACGGGAGCCTGCATGGAGTTGCGCACAAAGCTGCCCCAGGTCAGATTTTGATGGCCGGGTTTCGATAGTTTAGCCCGCTCGATAGCCATGTTAGCGGCTGCTTCTACCACCCATTCAAAGTTCTCCTGCCCTACCGAGTTTACATCGGCATCGGGGGCGGGGTTGCAGAAGTCAATGGCAATCGGAATGCCGTCGCGCACGGCAAACTCTACGGTATTGAAGTCATAGCCGAGGCCGTGGTTTAGTTTCAGCACATAATCGTGAATGGTTTCGAGCAGTTTCTTACCCGCCGGGCCGGTTGTTTTCAATTCAGCGGCATACCGCAGGTGGTGCGGGTTGCGCGGCTCATAGGGCATAATGCGCACATCTTTACCGCCAATGCAGTAGCACCGCACGTAGTCGGTAAAGTCGATGGCTTCCTGATACAACATCACCAACTGTGCCGTCTCGTCGTAGGCCCGAAACATCTGCTCTGGGTTATCCACTTTATACACGCTTTTCCAGCCGCCACCGGCGTGGGGTTTCATAAACGCCGGGAAACCAATGTGGTTAAAAATGGTATCCCAGTTCATGTGTTGCAGATTGCGGAACGAGTTGTGGTTCGTATCGTCGGGGCGTTCTTTCGAGGGCAGTAACAGGGTTTTTGGCACCGGCACGCCGAGTTGTACCGCCAGACAGTTGTTAAAAAACTTCTCGTCGGCACTCCACCAGAACGGGTTATTCACCACCGCTGTACCCGTCAGGGCAGCATTTTTGAGGTAGGCTTTATAAAACGGCACATCCTGCGAGATGCGGTCGATAATGACTGCGTACTCCGTCGGGACACTCTGCTCGACCTGATCGATGCGGACAAATTCGGCCTGAAATTCCGACTGTTTCTGGTTTACGCGCTCTACAAATGCCTGGGGGAAGGTATTCTCCTGCCCAAATAGTATGCCTATCTTTTTCATAATGAGTCGATTACCCGTTATTCCGAGTTAATTTTTTCACAAAGTTCGTAAATGATGCTCTAAATGCGCGACATAATCACTAATCAGCCACGAAACATCCCGATTGGTTGGCCCGCTACCGGCATGGCGAACGGGCAGCACAAGGGCGTTGGCCGGGAGTTGGGTTGCTACATAATCAATCTGTTCGTTCAGGCTGATCCAGAGATCGAGCAATTGCGGCAACGAGCGGGTGTGGTAGTGATTCGCTTCTACCAGTTCGTTCTGATTGTAGGGTCGGATAACTAACTCATCGGTAGCCGAATACGCTTCGGTAAACCGTTGCAGGTTATTGATGGCCGAGTCGATCAGGTGCCCCAGCACCTCCTTGCGCGACCATTTGCCGGGCCGTTTCTCCGTTAATTCGTCAGGGGGCAGGGTCATCAGCCGTCCTGGAAGTTCGTCAACATGCGTTTGCAACCGAGCCAGCGCATCGGTCAGCGAATCACTGGGTTGGGCGTACGGTATCATGGGCCACATCGTTTATATCATCGCTAAATAGTCCGGGAAGAGCGCTTTCCAGACGGGCCAGTCGTGTTCGCCCCAGGGCATCACATCGAGCCGGTGATGAATGCCTCTTCGGTTGAGAATAGCTGACATCTGGATAGTTGATGGTTTACAGAAATCATATTCTGACGTACCCAGCACAATGCGCATCTTGTACAGGTGTTCATTGTT
>JBBQUC010000355.1:0-4953 GCA_038212815.1 Cytophagales bacterium | reverse complement strand
GTAGCCGTTAGCCCGTCGGCATGGGCGTAGTTGGCGGAGCGGTTCAGGCCAATTTTTTTGGGCTTCCGATCCTGAATGATCGTTGTCAGCGCATCCCATTGGTTAGGCCGCACGTCGATATCCCACGCGCCTTTCAGCAATTTACCCACGTCGTAGCGGGCAATAGCTAGTTTCTCAACGCCTTCTTTCTCACCCTTATCGAAAAAGACCATGATCGTGCGCCGCCTTGCCGACAGCCACGTGCTGGGCAGCATCGTTTTCAGGACCGGATCCTCGTTATACTCCCGCGAAATGATGACCCACATGTCGATGCCTTCGCGGCGCATGAGTTGGGGCAGCAGGTTGGTAAATCGATCTTCCAGCACCTCATCTACAAATTGGGCGCGGGCACGTTCGGCCAAAATGGTGGTGGGTTGGGCATTAGTTATTTGAGAAAATAACAGCAGTAGTGCGATCAGGCGCATAAATAGGTTGAATGGGGTAAATCAAAAATGAAATGGTTTCTGATTGGATTCAGGCAATGATTCTATATAATTTTTCATTATTACTTGCTCTTGCTCAAAATTATAATTTCCACCTAGTGATGCGAACTGATTCATAATATTAGCAATATGAAATTCAGATGGCTCTTTTCTGAAAAGATATTTATATACTTTAACAAACGCTCGTTTCCTCCTATTTTTTATGTCAGATACTAGTTCCTGTATTAAATTTCTAGTGCATTCAAACCAGTAATCGTGATTTATTTCCATTAGAACAGTATTTTTGTTGTTTAACAAGGGAAATACATTAATTTTCGAAAATCCATACAAAGGAAGCTTTGATTGTAACTGAAGTCCACCATTCACAGATAATAGGAAGGCGAATCTATTAGCTATTAAAAAATAGGGGTTTTTTGAGGCAGGATGGCAGTGGATTAATGCTTCTGAAGGATCTGCGAAGGCAGTCGTGAAAAAAATTGCGAATGTAATTCGTTCCTGAAATAAATCTGGATTCGTAAAACTATCTAACGTAGTACTGATATCATTTTTCATGTGTTTTAGTAATAGCTTATGAACAGTTTTCTCGTCTTTCGCTTTCATTTTGAAACTGGGGGTAACAGTAGCAGATATAGAGCATCTCCAAAACAATCCAGATACATATAATTTTACTAAATTCTGATCTGCATTTTCTATAAATAATGGTTCGGCTAGATTAGAAATATGTTTAGTTTTTTTATATACTTTATTAATTATTTTATTTGAAAAACAAGATTCGATCACACTAAATTTTGCTTCGCATTCTGGGCAAAATATGAAATCTTCAACAGAAATATTATTTTCTTCCTTTATAATATTCTCATATTGATTGATGGTTTCATCTTTTTGCTCGGGGAGTACACCCCTTCCAATAAATGATTTTGGACCTAGGTTGGATGATAATTTAACAAGTATTTCTTTATCTCTTTGAGTACTCCCTTCAAAATTTATAGCCTCTTTAATAAGTGAAAACGGAAGAATATGAGATCCCGTTTTGGTGGCTTCCTTTTCAGTACATAGTCTACAAGTAATCATCTTTACGCAAAATTTCATGTTTCCAAAGATAATTATCTATCCTGAATAGCGGAGCATTAGCTTTAAAGCAGCTTTACCAAAACATACCAAGTTAAGGTCAGATCGCCTCTTTTTCATGCAATAGACCCGACCAAACACCGTTCTGAAATCAAACCAAGACGCTTTACCCAATGAAAAAATCGTATGTCTACGGGCTCCTCATCGCCCTGCTCGGCACGGCAGCCTGCCAGTCTGACAACACGCCAAACCCGGCACAGAATCAAACAAATGTGGCCTCATCGTCTACCAGCATTAGTGCCGAAGTGGCAAAAGCCCAGTCGTCGGGGGTGGTGACGGGCCGTATCAAAACGGCTAGTCCGTCGGGGGCCAGAACGGCATCGGTGTCCTTGCAGCAGGAGATTTTGACCTATCTGAACGCCGCCCGGTCTAAGTCATGTCTCTGTGGTACAAACACTTACCCAGCCGTTCCGGCGTTAGCGCTCAACGACAAGCTCACCGCAGCCTCAGACAAATTCGCCCTCGATCTGGCTACCTACAACTATTTCAGCCATACGGGCCGCGACGGGTCTTTGCCCTGGGACCGCATGACCCGCGAAGGCTATATCTGGCGGGCTGCCGGTGAAAACATTGCGGCGGGCTACCCAACCGCCCGCGCCGTGGTAGATGGCTGGCTGAAATCGCCCGGCCACTGCGCTAACATAATGAGTGCCAATTTCAAAGAAGTCGGCGTAGGGTATGCCTATACCACCACCAGTACGTACAAGCACTACTGGGTAACGGACTTCGGCACGCAGCGGTAGCAGGGGTCCGAGGGTATAATCGGCGTAACCCGGATGCGGGACCACCCCCGCCCTAAAGGGTGCCCGCTGGCGCATCAATACGCCTTCGGCGTTTTACTATTGCGCCAGCGGGCACCCTTTAGGGCGGGGGTGGTCCCGCATCCGGGTTACGCCGATTATACCCTCAACCTCATCTTACAACTTACTTGCGGCCCCCTTATCCAGAAACCAGACGAAATCTTCGGTCCTGGGTTTGATGCGCTGCGAGGGGTATTTGCCGGGTTGATAGTCGCCTTGTAGCACTTCCCGGAGCGCATCGGCCTTCTTTTCGCCTTCCACCTGGATGATCACCGCCGCCGCATTATTCACCACCGGGGCCGTAATGGTAAGGCGGAACATGTCTTGCTGTGGCAAGAAAAACGCCTTCGTCCAGTCGCGCTCTTCGTTCACCACTTCGGTGCCCGGAAACAGCGACAGCGTGTGCCCGTCGTCGCCCATGCCCAGAATAACCAGATCGAAGGTGTGCTCGTGGCCGTTGAAATAGCGGTGCAATAACTCGCTGTAGTCGGCCATCGACGTTTCGGGTGGCAGGTCGGTGCTCATGACGTGAATCTGCTCCTGAGGCACGTCGACGTGGTTTAGCAGGGTCTCGAAGCCCATTCTGGCGTTGTTCTTCTCATCAGTAAAGGGCACATACCGCTCGTCGCCCCAGAACACATGCACCCGTTTCCAGTCAATGCGGTCGCGGTAGGGCGGCTGCGCCAGCAGTTGATGCAGTGCAATGGGCGTGCTTCCCCCCGACAGGGCAATGGTGAACCGGTTGCGGGTTTCCAGCACCAGTTCGGCGTACTCCGTGATCCAGTCGGCGGCTTCCTGCGCACAGTCAGCCGGGGTATTGGCAATATTGATTTTCATAACAGTAGGCATTGAACAGTGCGCTTCGCCGTCATGGGTGATGGTCAGCCGCTTGTGTCGTTGATTTTAAGGAAACGTCTCGGGAAAAGTACAACTTTTCCGGGCGTCGGGGTTCATAAAGGTAGAATCCAGGGGGTGGTCTGTTTTCTGCCCTGAGCAGCAAAGCCAACTGCATACCCGTCATTCTATCCCGCATGATTCACGTTACCCCTACGCTTACCCCGTCTGATCTAGCCACCAAACTCCAGCGATTCTGGGCGGTTTCGGCCCAGAAAATCCGCCTTATCGATCAGGCCTATGATGAGGCCAAAGGCTCGCCGGTGTTCACCGTGCAGGGGCACTACACCACCCGTGGCTGGACCGAATGGACGCAGGGGTTTCAGTTTGGTTCGGCCATTCTCCAGTTCGATGCCACCGGCGAGACCGAGTTTCTAGATCTTGGTCGCCGCAAAACGCTGGAGCAGATGGCCCCGCACATCAGCCATGTGGGCGTGCATGACCACGGCTTCAACAACGTGAGCACCTACGGCAACCTGCTGCGGCTGATGCGCGAAGGCAAAACGCCCCACAACGACTGGGAAGCCCATTTTTACGAACTGGTCCTCAAAATTTCGGGGGCTGTGCAGGCCAACCGCTGGACGAAAACCAGCAAAGGCAGCGCAGGATCGCCTGCCGCAGGACCGCCTGCCGGATTTATTTATTCGTTCAACGGGCCGCACTCGCTCTTTGTCGACACAATCAGGTCATGTAGATCATTGATTATTAGCTATTTGCTCGACCATACGTTTCAGGGGGAGGGCGACAAACAGATCAATTTGCTGGAACGGGCGCTGGGCCATATTCAAGCTACGGCTCGTTTTTCGGTCTACTACGGCGACGGGCGTGACACCTACGATGCCTGGGGACGTACGGCTCACGAAAGCATTTTCAACGTCAACGACGGCCAATACCGCTGCCCCAATTCGCAGCAGGGCTACACCGGTTTTAGTACCTGGACCCGCGGACTGGCCTGGGCCATGTGCGGGTTTGCCGAAGAGCTGGAAGCCCTCACCATTATTCCAGACAGCCAGTTGGACCCCTTCGGCGGGCGCGAATCGCTCGAAACCATGATGCTGAAGGCCGCCCGCGCCACCTGCGATTTTTACCTCGACAACACCCCCACCGACGGCGTTCCGTATTGGGACACAGGCGCACCAACCCTCCATAAACTAGGTGATTACCTGGCCCACCCCGCCAACCCATTCAACGACTATGAACCTGTCGACAGTTCGGCGGCGGCCATTGCGGCGCAGGGGCTATTGCGGTTGGGACATTACCTCATGCAGCCAAAACCAGACGGTCAATTGGCTGACGGTGAGGCCATTAAACAAGGCCAAACCTACTGGCAGGCTGGCCTGACGGTGCTGAATACCTTGCTGGACGAACCCTATCTGAGCACCAACCCGCAACATCAGGGGCTGCTGCTGCACTCCATTTACCACCGCCCCAACGGCTGGGACTACGTACCCGCAGGCAGCAAAATCCCCTACGGCGAGTCGTCTATGTGGGGCGATTATCACCTGCGTGAGGTTGCCTTATACGTGCAGCGCATCATCGATGGCGAGCCGTACTACACCTTTTTCAACCAGATCCGGCCCCTATGAGCGGCAAATACAAACCGAGATTCACCCGGATGGCGCAGCTAAAAACGGCCCCGGATTTAGCCA
>JBBQUC010000354.1:0-4957 GCA_038212815.1 Cytophagales bacterium | reverse complement strand
GGTGCCTTTTTGGACTACCTGCGACCGATTGTTAGTGGGGTTATAGTGGGCAATAGCCTGGTTAGCAGCTTCGTCTGACACGCCAAAATAGTGGCCGATAGCCAGGGCAGCCGCCATGTTATCGAAATTATACCGACCCGGCAGGTGGGTATCGACCACATCACCCCTGGCTGTTTGGTAGCTCACAACCGGCGTTTCCTGGATGAGTTGGGGCTGATTTGCGTCGAGATACAAAACCGTTTCCCGAAACGACCGTTCGGCGTGCATAGCCATGAGCAGACTGTCCTGGGCATTTACAAACACGGTGCCACCCGTCTCCGCCAGGTAATCATATAACTCGCCTTTACCAATCCGCACCCCGGCCAGCCCGCCAAAGCCGTCGAGGTGAGCCTTACCCACGTTGGTGATGAGGCCATGGGTGGGCTGAGCAATGGAGCAGAGGAGGGCAATTTCGCGTTGGTGATTGGCCCCCATCTCAATCACCGCTAACTCGTGCCGGTCTGTCGTTTCCTTCCCCCGCAAGGCGAGTATCGTGAGCGGTACACCAATGTGGTTATTGAGATTTCCCTGAGTGGCATAAAGCGCGTACTTCTCCGACAGTACCGTTGCCATCAACTCTTTTGTCGTCGTTTTTCCGTTCGACCCGGTTAAACCGATCACTGGAATGGTGAGGGTTTGGCGGTGATACCGGGCCAGGTCTTGCAGGGCGGTCAGCCCATCGGCAACCAGCAGACAGCGGGGGTGCGTAGCGGCAACAGCGGCATCGTCAACCAGGGCGTAGGTAGCTCCCTGGTCAATGGCCTTCGTGGCAAACTGGTTGCCATCGAAGTTGCCGCCTTTGAGGGCTACAAACAGGCAACCCGGCCTAATTTGGCGGGTATCGGTCGAAACGGCGGTGCATTCGCGGTATTTTGTGTACAGTTCTTCGGTACTAAGCATCAGAAAGCAGGCTTCGCAACGTTTTTAGAAAGCGGCTATTCCCAACAGCCAACGTTAACCCAAATGTACATGAAAAAGTGGTTCGTGGCCCTTGTGGCCCTGATACCTGTGTGGAGCCTGGCTCAATCTTCGTTCTCTTTTCGCTACGACCAACGTCCACCGATCAGCATCAATGGCCGAAGTTTGCCCAATTCCTGGGCGGGTGGCCTCAACGCCCCGCAATTCTCGACCATGCGGCTCAACGACGACAGCCGGGAAGACCTGGTGGTATTTGACCGCACATCGGGCAAAGTGAGCACCTTTCTGGCCGATGGTCTGGGCTGGCACTACGCCCCTGAATACGAAATCCTGTTTCCGACCCTGATTAACTGGATGCTCCTAGTCGATTTTGACGGCGATGGGCGCAAAGACCTGTTCACCCACGGGGTGCAGGTCTATCGGAACGTGGCCAACAAGGGTAGCTTTAGCTGGCAGAAAGTAGCTGACCCACTCCAGCATCTGGGGTTCAATGACCGGGTTCAGGGTCTGTACGTGGCTGCCAGCGACATACCCGCCATCACTGATTTCGATGAAGATGGCGATATAGACCTGATTGCCTTCGATGTAGATGGAGACAAAGCGGTGTATTATAAGAACCTGAGCCGCGAGAAACAGCCCAATGGCCCCCTGACCCTCGACCTGAAACGGGTGGGCCTATGCTGGGGGGGGTTCAGTAAAGAGTATTGCAATGAGTTTACCTTCGGCCAGGATTGCCAGACCACCGGCGGTCGGGTGAAAACACCCAACAGCGGGGCTAAGGTACTGCACTCTGGAAATACCCTGAGCCTGGTCGATACCGATGGAGATGGCCATAAAGACCTGTTGTTTGGCTTTGTCTCCTGCACAAACATTGCCCGGCTTATCAATACTGGCCCTAACAACGAAGGAGCTACTTATACAGGGTTCGATAAGGATTTTCCGGCCCGTAACCCCATTAATTTCCAGACGTTCCCGGCCACGTTTCTGGAAGATGTAGATGGCGATGGGCTGAAAGACCTGCTGGCAGCCCCTAATAATTACGATAACAATGGTCAATTGATCGACTTTCGGGCCTCGGCCTGGTTTTATAAAAACGGTGGTACCAATCAGAAACCCGATTACCAGCTTGTGCAGAAAGATTTTTTGCAGGCCGATATGCTCGATCTGGGCGAAGGAGCTGCTCCCGCCCTGGGCGACCTGGATGGCGATGGCGACCTGGACCTACTGGTTGGCTACAGCGGGATACGCGACGCAAAGGGCTACCATGCCGGTTTATGGCAGTTCGAGAATACCGGCACAGCCAACAGCCCAGCCTTTACCCTCGTCAGCACCGACTACCTGAACCTGAGCCAAACCCTGACTCTAACGGATGTGATCCCCGCCTTTGCGGATGTCGATGCCAACGGCAGCACCGACCTGGTCATTACCGCTACGGGGACAAAAGGTGCTGAACTGCGGGTGATCCTAAATGCGGCCTCGCGGGGTATGGTCCCACAGTATGGGCTGGCTACGGCTAAGTTGCTGCCCGCCCCTACTGGCTTTAGCCCCGGCGACCGCCCGACCTTCTGGGACGTTGACCGCGATGGCATACCCGACCTGCTGATTGGCAAAACCCTGGGCAGTGTGGAGTATCACCGCAACGCAGGTACAGCTACGGCCCCCACCTATCAGTTGCAGAATCAGGAATATGGCGGAATAAAATTAAACCTTGATCAACGCAGTAAATCGGTGGTGGTGGCCGATCTTAACGCCGACGGTAAGCCCGAACTCCTGACCGCTGGTTACTATGGTCAGTTGGCCCTGTATCGGCTACCCGACCAGCCCAACCAATCTGCCGTGCTGCTCGATTCGCTCCCAGGCGTGGGACTAGCAGGCAATAACCTGATCGCTACCCTGGCCGACCTCGATGGCGATGCCCTGCCCGACCTGCTCCTGGGCACGGGTGCCGGTGGGTTGCGCTACCTCAAAAATACGTCGCAAAAGGCCGTAGTAACAGCCGTGACCGACGAGCCGACCAGCCCCTGGGCCTATCCCAACCCGACAGAACGGTTCATTACCGTGCGCCCTCCGCACGCAGGGCAGCTTGATCTCTATTCAGCCGCCGGGCAGGTGGTACGCCCAACGGAGCAGCTTACCACCGATCAGGAGATGACGCTCGATCTGGTCGACTTGCCTGACGGGGTATATTTACTGCGGTTGACCACCGGTGGCCAGCCAACAAAAACGCAGAAAGTGGTGTTGTGGAAGTAACTAACAACAACGCATTATGGAAAACCAGAATAACCCAATGCAGCAGCGCGTCGATGAACAAACCGGCGGGCCACTCGAAGGTATGTCGCCCCAACAGGTAAACATGCCCACCAATGAGGAGGAGCAGGAATCGACCATTTATGCTGAGTTTGGCCTGGATGGCCAGCCTGATGTGATGAACCCTGGCGATGAAGAAGCAACGGATACGCTGCTCTACACCGATAATAGCGTAGCCCAGGATGCGATGAAAGGGGAAGAAACCGGCGATGGCAACGATTCGTATCTGGCTTATTAACCCGTTATCACGGACTTGAACCCGGTATAGACTAAAGTCCGTGATACTCTACTCTTGCGGCCAAAATATAGTGAACGAGGCTCCCTGCCCCGGCTGGCTGCGAACATGAATGTACCCTTTGTGATTCTCTACTACTTTCTGCACCACAGCCAAACCAATACCCGTACCCTGATACCGGCTGCGCCCATGTAGCCGCTGAAAGATGGTAAAAATCTGCAATCGGTACTTCTCATCGAAGCCAATACCATTATCGGTCACGCTAATGGCATAAAATGAGCGGTTTAAATCGCCCTCCGCCACTACCTGACCTGGTAGCGTCTGGATGGCCCTGCCTGCCATCAATTCGCAGTCGATACGGATGTGAGGAGTCTGATCAGGGCAACTGAATTTGAGGGCATTGGTCAATAAGTTCTGAAATAGCTGCTGAATTTGCAGCGCATCTCCCATTACTGTTGGCAGTTCAGTCAGGTCTATAACTGCCTTCTGCTCATTAATCGTCGTTTCGAGGTCACTCAGCACTTCGCTCATTATTAACTGCATGGACACTCGCTCAAATGGTTCCTGACGGGCGGTTAGGCGTGAAAAAGTGAGCAATCCTTTAATCAGTGTTTCCATGCGATGAGCCGCCGACTGCATCCGGTCGATCAGGCCGTTGCCATCTTTCCCCAGCATGTCACCAAATTGGGTATGTAATACCTCACCAAAAGCCAAAATTTTACGCAAAGGCTCCTGCAAGTCATGGCTGGCTACGTAGGCAAACTGCTCCAGATTCTTGTTCGACTGGCGCAGTTCAGCAATCACCCGCTCCACCTCCTGCTCCTGGTAGCGGGCATCGGTAATGTCGCGCAACGACAGGGAAATACCATCACCGTGCCGGGTAATCAGCATACTGAACCAACCCGTTCGGCCATCATGTATGGTAAATGGAATCTGCGTTTCGCTGGTCTGGCTATTGGCAACCACATGGACCGCTCGCTCCCAAATAGACTCAGCTAAAGCGCTTGGAAACAAAGACTTAGATGTCTTACTGATAATAGTTTCAACCGATTGCCCTATAAGTTCAGCCGCTTTATGATTGGCAAGAGTAGCCTTTAGTGCCTGCATATTACCAAATCGGTCACGCAGGCACTCAAACAATATAATTGCATCAGAAGAGTAGTCTAATGCCGCCTGTAACAACCGTGGATCATCGGGGGCGGCCGATGTCATATTTCTCATAATCTTCTTCACGTTGAGCGTCTCGTTACGAATATAACGATTCAGCCTCGCCTTTACTCATGCAAATAGCCTGCCTGTTTAAGAAATATAACTATGGTTTCAGGATTTATGTTGGCGTAAAAGAAGTCATGGTGCGGTTGACAAAGCGTAGTCGAAGAAGCCGTTTTACTTGACACTTAGTAGATAACTCATCAACTGATTGAACTGATCCTGCGGAATGGTCTGGCCGAAATGGTC
>JBBQUC010000353.1:0-4962 GCA_038212815.1 Cytophagales bacterium | reverse complement strand
ACTTACCCGTTGTCGATGGCGGCTGCGGCCATATACCAACAAATGACTGGCCTCCCGTTACCCGCGTTTCACTCCAGACGTACTTTTTCATGGCATCGGCGGGTGGCACCCACGGGCCACCCGTTACGCTCCACCCCGGCGAACCGGCAATCGCCATTT
Source organism: Cytophagales bacterium (assembly GCA_038212815.1). Lineage (GTDB taxonomy): Bacteria > Bacteroidota > Bacteroidia > Cytophagales > Spirosomataceae > JBBQUC01. Next base: position 4,803 of record JBBQUC010000353.1, on the reverse strand, counting down.
CGAGCTGGAGTTTCTGCGCCAGATCGGTAGTATGCTTAAAGGCATCCTTCCACTCCGGGGTCATAAACACCAACTTCTTGGGAGTCACGCTGGGCGTAAACAGACTGGCATCGAAGTTCTGGAAACCACCGATTCCGACGCGTTTCATCCATTCGAGGTCTTTAGTAATCCCCTCTTTGGTGATGTTGCCGTTCATCCAGTGCCACCACACACGCGGTTTGGCCGAATTAGGCGGTGTTAGAAAACCCTGCCGCAGTGGAGACTGCCGCAGTGGAGGTTGCCGCAGCGGGTGCTGTTGGCGGGAAATTGGCTGGGCCAGCCCGACGAGGGGAGATAAAAATAAGGTAAGGAGTAACTTCTTCATGTAGTAAAATCTGCAAATAATCTCAGCCGTATAGCAATTGATTTTACAAAATTCTTGTACTTTGAGAAGTAAATGTTTATCTGTATTGCGATATGTTTTGCACATTCTGCTATGAAGGTATTTCGACGCTACTTTACGTTTGAGACGGACCAGGAAGACGAGTCCCTCAGCGCGGTCATTCAAACGCTGGGGCATCACGTGCATCCGGCGTATGCGGCTTACCCGGATATTAAACATCCCGACAGTCACTTTTTCGATTGGGAGAAAGGCAGAAGTCTGAAAGAATACCAGATTTTATATATCTGCAAGGGCGAAGGGCTGTTTGAGGCTTACGGAATGCCCCCGCAAGTGATTGAAGCGGGCACCATCATTTTGTTATACCCCGGCGTTTGGCACCGCTACAAACCCAATGAAAATACGGGTTGGGAAGAATACTGGGTAGGGTTTTCGGGGTCTTACGCCCGGCATCTGCTCGAACAGGAGTGTTTCAATCCGCAAAGCCCTATTATCAAAGTTGGTTTCAATAGCGAGTTTCTGGCCACTTTCGAGCGGTTATTCGATGTGGTGGAGGTGCGGGAGGCATCGTACCAGAAATTGGCCTCGTTTCTGTTGGTGCAGTTGCTGGGGATTGTCTATACGTCGGTGCTGTTAGCCAACCAGAAAATACCCCGGAAAGAGAAGATTATTGGCGAAATCAAGAAAGACATCAACGAGAACTGGCGGCAGGCTATTGATTTTGACCACTTGGCCGATCGCTACAACATCAGTTATGCCTGGCTCCGAAAGTCCTTTAAGGAAATTACGGGTACATCGCTGAATCAGTACCATTTGCTGCTGAAACTCCGAAAAGCCGAGGAAATGATTTATGACACCAGCAGTACCCTATCGGAAATAGCCATGCAATGCGGGTTTGAGTCCGTCCATTATTTTTCGCGGATATACAAACTGAAAATGAATAGTAACCCCAGCGAGGTTCGTAAAAATCCCTAAGCCGGGCAACTCGTTCCCGGTGGTGTCAGTGCTTCGGGCAACCGCAGTCATTTTTCTTGAATAAGCCCCACATAAAGCCTTTTTTCTGCCGAAAGCCTTTGCGCTTGCGCTTGAAGATAGTAGTTTGGTTAGGGGCTACAGTGGTTTCGGGTGTGGCCGATAAAGCAGGGGAGGCTTCTGCTACGCCCAGCGGAAGGAGAAGAGTTACTAACAGCGTATAAATCAGGAGCTTTTTCATTATCAAACCGGCTTTGTTACATAACGAAGATACAGCTGTTTTAGTCGCTCACACCGTCTGCATCAGGGCATGGGCTTTTTTGATGTTGGCATTGGCGCGATCCGATTCAATCAGGCCATCACGGAGCCGCACAATTCGGTGGGCATATTCGGCGATGTCTTCTTCGTGCGTCACCATAATCACAGTGTTGCCCTTGCTGTGAATCTGGTCGAAGAGATCCATAATCTCGTAGGAGGTTTTGGAGTCGAGGTTCCCCGTTGGCTCATCGGCAAGCAGAATGCTGGGGTCGTTAACTAAGGCGCGGGCAATGGCTACCCGTTGCCGCTGCCCACCCGACAGTTCGTTAGGCCGGTGACCCGCCCGGTTTTCCAGTCCCACGTTTTTGAGCGAGAGCATGGCTTTTTCGGTGCGGTCGGCTTTGTTGAGACCGGCGTAAATAAGTGGTAAAGCCACGTTTTCGAGCGAAGACTGGCGGGGCAACAGATTGAACGTCTGGAACACGAACCCGATTTCTTTATTACGTACTTCGGCCAGCTCATTCTCGCCCATGCGGCTCACATCCTGCCCGTTTAGCACATAACTTCCCGCCGTGGGCGAATCTAAGCAGCCAATAATGTTCATCATGGTTGACTTACCCGACCCCGACGGCCCCATGAAGGCTACGTACTCGCCTTTCTGCACCGTGATGGTAATAGACTTGAGGGCTTCAATCACCTCGCTGCCCATTATGTAGCGTTTGGCGATATTCTCGGTTTCGATGATATTCATGGTACGCAAATCTAAACTACTCTGAAAACTTCTCCCGACTTTTTTCGAGGAAAGCGACTCTTTGCTGATAAGTTGCGGCAAACGCCTGATAGTCGGTGGGGGTAGTGGCGGCTTGTAGCCGGGTTAGGCCATCGGTGGCGTAGTCGCGCAGACCCTGATCGAGGCAGAGGGCAATATAGTTTTTCAGCAGCGCAGGATTACTGGGGTTATAGGACAGGGCTGCCAGGACTAATGCATACGCTTGTTTAGTTTGCTTCTGCCCGCGCCAGAACTGAGCCGCAGCCGCAGCAATGTCGCCATTGAGCGGTGCCAGTTGGCTGGCTTGCCGGTACAACGGCCCCGCCTGTTCGGGATGCCTGTTTTGCTCCTGAACCTGCGCCAGCAACAGGAGCCGCTCGGCTTGGTGAGCAGAAATAAAGGTTGCCCGTGCCAGGGTATCGGCAGCGTTGGGTTTATTCCGGGCCACCGCTAGCCGCAGGGCCGACAGGTTTTCGAGCGAGCGGGCGTATGGGGTAAGTTTGGCCGGGGCACCCATCTGACTCAAAATCATGGCCGCATAAAACGGTTGCCGGGTGGCTAAGTACCCGTTTAGGAGTGACTCCCCCGATACAGTTTTCAGGTTCGGGTCGGCAATGGTTTCCCACATACGGCCCCGGTTCCTGTCGTCGGTACGATAGTACACATACATGGCCCGTTCGAGGTCGGTGGCGGGTTGTTTCTGGTTGTACAGCACAGCGTGGATGGCCGCAACGGACTTGTCGTTTTTAGCCGCTTTCTCCCAGAGCGGAATGGCCAGAGCAAGTTCTCCCATTTTGGTGTAGGCCAGTGCCTGGTAATAGGCCGAGAGGGTATCGGGGTTACCGGCAAACTGCGTAGCTGCCGGGCCGTATAACCCCTGTTCCAGCATCAACAGGCCGGTAGTGCGGTGGTAAGCTATACCCATGCGCTCATTGCCATCGGCCAGTTGTTCGAGCAGTGCAAAGGCTTCGGCGGGGTTGTGGCGGTTGTACTCGGCAACGGCGCGGGCTAGCCATAAATCATCCGTGAAATCCTGATTGGCAGGCTGACCGGCCAGCCGCTGTAGCCGATTGGTCAGGGCTGTATCGGGGTTGGCAGTGCTGAGGGCATAGTTATAGAGCGAGGCAAACCGCCCTACGCTTAATCCCTGCGTATCGGAACGACCAAGCCAGTTGGGTTGGTGAGTGGCGGTAATGCTGTCTTTCTTCTGTAACACCCGTACGGCCAGGGCGTTGGCCTGATACGACTCGTAGTCGCTCTCGGTCAGGTTATTGGCCAGCAGCGAGTCGGCAGCGAGTACACCGGGGTTGCGGGCATACAGGGCCAGCAGGTTTGCTTTAGGCACACCCGCCTGGCTAACCCCGCTGGTTGCCGACTGAAAGTAATAATAAGCCGAGTCGGCAATGCTGGTTTTCGCGTAGAGATAACCGAGGTTATTGCGGAGTTCGCCTGAGCGCGGAAACGTGGCGATGCCCCGTTGCAGAGCCTTAATGGCCTCGAAAAACAGATTGGCACGGGCATAGGTGTTGCTCAGCCCAACAAATGCCTGCGGACTAGGCTGTTTGAGCAATGCCTGCTGGAAATAAAAAACCGCCATTGGCTGATCGGTTCGACGTAGGGCCAGCCAGGCCAGGGCGTAGTTGGCTTTGTGCTGCTGATACTCCTGCTGCACCGATAGCTGGTAGTATGAACGGGCCGTCTCCGTATCGCCATGCGTGTTGTATAAATCGCCGAGGCTGTTGTAATGCCCCGCCACGGCCTGTTTCAGCGTAAAGTAGTTGTTGCCTGCCAACAGCCCGAATACAATAACCAGCCCCGCCAGTCTGACCAGCAGCAAACTCACCACACGGGGTTTGTAGAGCACCCGGTAAACCGGCAGATGCTGCCGAAACAGTTGCCCAAAATTTACCAGTACATAGACCGCAAAGGCTAACCCCATCCCGAAATAGCTGAACACAATAGCATCCTCGAATACCTCGACGAGTGGGTCATTGGCCGTGGCAACGGCATAAAACAGGGTAGCCGTGCACAGCAACGCCATGCCTGCATACAGCCAGGCTGCCGAGTCGGCAAAGGATAGCTTATCGGACTGCTCCACCACACGCCGAACCCCCCAGATGCCCAGACCCACCGATAGCAGATAGAGCAAAAACGGGCTGATAACCAGTATGTCCCAGTTAATAGTCCGGTTATTTTTAAGCCAGATAAGCACCAGGTTCAACAGATAAAGTGTAGCGATAAGCAGAAACGGTTTTACCCCACCCCAGCCAGTCCGACGGGTCGGTTGGGCGGGGGTAATTCGTGAGGTGACCCACACCAGCCCGGCAACAATCTCGAACGCGTTGAAGGCAATGAAGCCCACACTCAGCACCAGCAGGGCGGGCAGGGCGTAGCTCACCACCGTGAGGGCCGGGTTGGGTACCTG
>JBBQUC010000352.1:0-4974 GCA_038212815.1 Cytophagales bacterium | reverse complement strand
CGGGATGACCGACCCCCGCGAGCCAATTACGTTGCCATACCGAACCACCGAAAAGCGGATGTTGCGACTGCCTTTCATGTTATTGGCAGCTACAAAAAGTTTGTCGGAGCAGAGTTTGGTAGCTCCATATAGGTTAATGGGGGCAGCGGCCTTATCGGTCGAGAGGGCCACCACTTTTTTTACCCCACTGTCCAGCGCAGCATTGATAACATTCTCGGCCCCAAATATATTGGTTTTAATGCACTCCATGGGGTTATACTCGGCGGCTGGCACCTGCTTGAGCGCGGCTGCGTGGATAATAATATCGATGTTTTCGCAGGCCCGTTTGAACCGTTCGCCATCCCGAATATCGCCAATAAAGTACCGCAGTGCCGGGTACTTTGCCGGACTGAATACCTGCGCCATCTCAAACTGTTTCAGTTCATCGCGCGAATAAATAACTAACCGCTTTACATTGGGGTACTCCCGCAGCACCATCTCGACAAACTTCTTGCCGAAGGAGCCGGTGCCGCCGGTTACTAGTATAGAGGTATTATTAAGGTCTAATTGCATGTACTGGTAATCTGGTACTGAAAATTCTGCAAGTTACCGCTAATTTTGCCTGCATGGATTTTTACCTTGAAAAAATAAGCAGCCGCTACCTGGCTGGCACCAGTACGGGTCAGCAGTTCTGGCACTCCGATAAGTCGGACAAGACCATCAACTCGTACTCGCCCGCCGATGGGCAACTCATGGCACATGTGTATGCCACCACGCGCCACGACTACGACCGGGTGGTTCAAACCGCTCAGGCTGCCTTTGGAGAGTGGCGCACGGTGCCTGCCCCGCGCCGGGGCGAGATTGTGCGACAAATGGGCGAGCAGTTTAGGCGATACAAGCGTGAACTCGGCACGTTGGTAAGCTATGAAATGGGCAAATCGCTCCAGGAGGGGCTGGGTGAGGTGCAGGAGATCATCGACATCTGCGATTTTGCCGTTGGCCTCTCCCGGCAGCTATATGGCCTGTCGATGCACTCCGAACGGCCTGCCCACCGCATGCTCGAACAGTGGCACCCACTGGGTGTCGTTGGAATTATATCGGCGTTTAACTTTCCGGTGGCGGTATGGTCGTGGAACGCCATGCTTGCCTGGGTGTGTGGGGATGTCTGTATCTGGAAACCCTCCGAAAAAACCCCGCTAACGGCGCTGGCCTGCCAGCAGATTATTGGTGAGGTACTCCGAACGAACGAGGTGCCTGAAGGGGTTTCCTGCCTCATTACGGGTGGGCGCGATGCGGGCGAATGGCTGGCGCACGATCCACGGGTGGCACTGGTATCGGCAACAGGCTCAACCCGGATGGGGAAGGCCGTGGGGGCGGCTGTGGCCGAGCGGCTGGGCCGGAGTTTGCTGGAGTTAGGGGGTAATAATGCCATTATTGTGTCGGAGCAAGCCGATCTGAACGTGGCTATTCCGGCCATTGTGTTTGGCGCGGTAGGCACCGCCGGGCAACGGTGCACCACTACCCGCCGACTGATTGTGCAGGAGTCGATCTATGGCGAGGTGAAAAACCGGTTGGTGAAGGCATATGGCCAACTGCGGATTGGCAATCCGCTCGACGAGATGTATCATGTTGGCCCCCTCATCGACCGCGATGCCGTACAACAGTACCAGGGTGCGGTTGAGGCTGTAAAGCAGGAGGGAGGGCAGTTTGTTATCGAGCCGGGTGTGTTGTCGGGTGGCGAGTTTGCCTCAGGGTGTTACGTAAAACCCTGCATTGCCGAGGCCGAAAACCACTGGCCCATTGTGCAGCACGAAACCTTTGCGCCCATTTTGTATCTGCTCAAATACAGCACCCTCGATGAAGCAATTGCCCTGCAGAATGGCGTACCTCAAGGACTATCGTCGTCGATATTTACCGGGAGCATGCGCGAAGCCGAGCAATTCCTGTCGGCAATAGGGTCTGACTGTGGCATTGCCAACGTAAACATCGGTACGTCAGGAGCGGAAATTGGGGGTGCTTTTGGGGGCGAAAAAGAAACCGGCGGTGGCCGCGAATCTGGGTCAGATGCCTGGAAAGCATATATGCGTCGGCAAACCAATACGATCAATTACGGTACCACCCTGCCGCTGGCGCAGGGCATCACCTTTGAGTTGTAGCAGCAAGTTTCACCCAAATCCTCCCGCCAACGCGCTCACCTGCGTGTAGCACCAGTAAGCCCTCGCCGGTATTGAACGCATTGACATTGGCCGTAAGCGGTTCAATGGCGATGCGTTCGCGCCGGGCGGGGGTATAGACGACTACATACCCGAAACTGCTATCCTGATGAAGGGTAAGTTTAACCCGTTGCCGCTCAGAAGCCAAGGTGGTGGTGGTCATGCCATCAGGGCCAGGACTCGCTATAAATACATTATCTAAGCGTTGGTCCTGAAGGGTCATAGTAGCCGCTGCCTTATAAGGGACACGGCCTGTAGGAAGTAAGTCTTTATCCAGCGTAACAGTCGTATCGGTTGGCAGCGTAATGGTCAGTTGATCGATGGGTTCGTTGTTGAGGGTAAAATAAGGATGCCAGCCAAAAGCTACGGGGCAGGAGGTTGGACCAGTGTTGGTGGCAGTATAAGCTAGCGTGAACCCCTCATCGGTCAGCTGGTAGGTAATCTCCAGCGTAAATGGAAAAGGGTAGCCTGGAACGGTGCCTTCATACACATACTGTAATCCCAATAAAGCCCCATGCGCCGTAACCTCCTGCTGACTAACAGCGAATGGTTGCCGATGCACCAGGCCATGAATGGCGTTATCGCGACTCACCTCGTTCATCGGTAGGGTGTAGTCGTGGCCAGCAAAGGTATAAATACCATGCCTGATCCGACTCGGAAATGGAAAGAGCAGCGCACTGGCGTAGGTCTCATCGGCTAGTAATGCCTGGGGCGAGTCTGGCGTGTCAATCACCATCACCAACGTATCGGCGGCTCGGAGTACCAGTTGCCGCACAATGCCGCCAAAGTCGGGTAAAATGCTGACGAACTCGCCCGTTTCGGTGTTGTGCAACAGGTATTTCGCAATTGGTTCGGTGCCGGTAAGCGGGCCGAACGGCTCAGTTGTAATGGTGTATGCCATAATACTATGCGGTTAAAGCACCTTGTCAACGCCTAACCCAAATAGGGCAAAGTCGTATTTTACAGGGTCGTTAGGGTCAAATTGTTGTAAGGTTCGAGTTAGCTGAACGGCTGTTTTCCAAGTGGGCTGGGTGGCACTCCGCCCGTCGAGTAAACTCAGATGATGGGCCACCCGGCCCACATGCACGTCGATGGGTATAACTAACTGCGCCGGGCTGATGTTGGCCCAAAGTCCAAAATCAACGCCAGCCGTATCGCGCCGAACCATCCAGCGTAAAAACATATTGAGCCGTTTGCAGGCCGAGTGGCGGGCGGGGGTAGCCACATGTTTCCGCGTCCGCTCCGAAAAATAGGGAGAGGCACAAAAGCGGTCGTGAAAAACCTCCAGATGCTGCTGAGTAGTTGAAAAATCCGTTGGTGAGGGCGAAGGGATAAACGCCCATTCGAGCGAATCGTGCTGCTGGTAATATTCCCGGAAAAAGTGGAGGAAATAAAGCGTATCAGTGGCGTTGAACGTGCGGTGCTTGAAGGCCAGAAACCGCTTTAGATCACTATCCTGATGGTTTTTTACAAAATCGTAGGGGGTACCATCCATCAGCGAAACTAATTCAGCCGCTTTTTTCAGGATGACGGGCCGTTGCCCCCAAGCCAGTACGGCCGCCCAAAAACCCATAATCTCAATATCCTGCCGATGGCTAAACCGGTGTGGAATGCTAATGGGGTCATGCTCGATAAACGAAGGTCGGTTGTATTGGTCAACTTTCTGGTCGAGCCATTCCTGTAAATCTGCCTGACTCACTGGGTTCTCCCTCCGCTAGCTACCCAGGCTACTGCCCGCGACACGCTCGACAGAATGGCGAGTAGCCCCGAAAATAAAAAGGTGAACACCGCAATAAACGGATATGCCAGCGTGAACAGTATGCTGAAAAACCGGTAGCCTGGCGTAGCTTTCATCTTCGCTTCGCGCTCGCGTTGCCGCCTGCTAATCCGCTCTTCTTTGGTTTCGATCATCGGGGTACGTAACTAACTTCAGCTCGAAAACGCTGACCATTGGGCGAAAGTTTCTCAAAAGCCCGTGCCGAGAGTTTTATCAGCACCCGGTCGTTTACGCCCGTATCGGGCAAATGGCCAATCACCTTCACATACAGGCTCTGGTGGTTTATATCATTCCGTACCTGCACCAGCGTACCAATGGGGGCCGACTTATGTAGGGCCAGATACTTGCTTGAGTTGCTGTTGCCGTCAATCTCTTCGGCCATACCAATCTCGGCAATGGACTTCCCCGTGGTGGGGAGTGGCTTTGTTTCGGTGGTTGGCCGACCAGCAACAGATGGGGCAGCTTTGGCCGATTCGGGCCGGGGAGCAGGGGTGGAGGGATGGGCAGCAGGTTTGTTGGTAGATTTCTCTGCTACGGGGCTTGTTGAACTGGGAGTAGTTTTGGCAGGATCAGGCTTCGGAGCAGGGGTGGAGGTGGGCTGGCGCAGTTGATAGGCTTTTTCAGAGACGATCAGGGCCTGACCAATCTTTATATTGTCGTCGGGCAGGTTATTCCAGTGCCGCAATTCCCGCATCAGCACATCGTACCGCACCGACAGGCTAAAGAGGGTTTGGCCTGTTTCAACCACATGAATGCCATCAGTCCGCTCATCGTTTGTCGGGGCCACGGGTTTAGCTGGTTTTTTGTCAGGGGTTTTAGCAACTTTTGCCTTTTCTCCACTGGGTTTCTGCTCCTTCGTTTTTTCGGCATTGGCTTTACCTTCAGCCAGTTTCTCCCCCTTCTGGGTCTCTTCTTTCGCTTTTTCTGCCTTTAGTCGCGCTTCCTCTTTTTCGTGTACTTTTTTCTCCCGACGAGCCGTTTTAGCCTCTCTATCACTCACCTCCT
>JBBQUC010000351.1:0-4980 GCA_038212815.1 Cytophagales bacterium | reverse complement strand
TCTATCACCGCAATGTAATGCGGCACATTGCCGTGCTACCGTGGGCGGGCAATCACCTCACCCTCGATATTCAGGCAGGCTGCAAAGTGTTGCCCGGTCAGGCCGAACTGTTGAAAACTAAGTTTGGCAGTGCCGATTCATCTGCTTTTCGGATGAATGATGTTATCTCGGTTCCAGGGCTAAGCGGTCGGCCGCCTAAAGATGTGCTGCTAAAAAATGTAGCCATCATTATTGAGGAGCGAATCAAAGAAATTGCCGCTCTGGTGTATGCCGAAATTATCCGTTCAGGGTTCGAGCATAAGTTGCTGGGTGGGTTAGTCGTTACGGGCGGCACAGCGTCTATTCCCGGTGTAGAGCAAACTTTTCATCAGGTAACGGGTATGGATGTCCGAATTGGGTATCCTGAGCAGTTGGAACGTAACCCCCGTGCCGATTTAGTGAGCGATCCAGCCTTTGCTACTGCCGTAGGTCTGGTATGGGCGGGGTTGAAACCCCTCGACGAGCGCATCTCCTTTATCAGCGACCCACATCGCCCTTCCGAGGCAAGTCGGCAACCCGGCACCTCGCAAACCCGCGACCGTGAGTGGCCGCGTGAGCAGCAGTACCGCGAACCTGAAAAGGAAAAAAAGCAGGCGAATAGCCTGCTCGATTGGTGGCACAAGCTCACTAACCCAGATTTAGGCCGTGAAACAGACCCGTATTAACAACTACTGATCCACATACACTACCCGCAATTTACCCAATTATGAATACCCGAACTCCTTTTCGCAACCAGGCTATGCTTGATCACGGCTATGTATATGAAGTGCAGGACGAAAACCTGCCGATTATTAAAGTCATCGGTGTTGGCGGGGGCGGTAGCAATGCCGTGAAGCACATGGTGAAAATGAACATCAAAGATGTTGATTTTGCTATTTGCAACACTGACCGGCAAGCCCTATTGAGTAGCCCGGTAAAAACGCAGCTACAACTGGGTACCGGTCTCGGGGCAGGCACCGATGCCGAAGTGGGCCGCGCTGCTGCCGAACAGAGTCGCGATGACTTGCGTCACCTCTTGCAGGAACCCGTTAAAATGGTGTTTATTACAGCAGGTATGGGCGGGGGCACGGGCACTGGTGCGGCTCCGGTTGTGGCTGAACTGGCGCGGGAGATGGGCTTGCTTACTGTAGCCGTAGTGACGGCTCCCTCGCGCTACGAAGGAGTCGATAAACGCGAACAGGCAGCCCGGGGGATTGAACTGCTAAAAAAACACTGCGATACGGTACTGGTTGTTCTAAACGATAAACTAGCCGAACTACATGGTAAATTACCCCTCCGGCAGGCATTTGCCCATGCCGACGATGTGCTGGCCACCGCTGTAAAAAGCATTGCCGATATTATTACCACGCGGGGCGATGTCAATGCCGACTTCATGGATGTGAAGAAGGTACTGGAAGACTCCGGGCAATCGGTAATGGGGTCGGCAGAGGCCGAAGGCGAAGGCCGGGCGCAGCGGGCCATCGAAGATGCGCTGAATTCGCCCCTACTTAATGATCGCGACATTCGGGGTGCCGAGCGGATACTCCTCACCATGTCGTCGAGCACGCAGTTTGAGGCCACTTACGATGAGCAGACGGAGATTCTGGACTTCATCATGGAGAAAATTGGTCAGGAAGCCAGGATGTTTAAAATTGGGGCCATTTTCGAGGATTCTCTTGGCCCTAAACTCCGGGTAACGGTTATTGCCGCCGGTTTTGATAAACAGAAAACTAAACCTGTCGAGACACCCGTTGTTGAAACCACAAGTGCCGAAGTGGTCACAGACGAGCTGGTAACAGATGCACTGACCGAGGCCCCAACGCCCGAACTAATTAAAACAGAGGGTAAAACAGAAGCCGCTGTTGGCGAGGGCGAGCTTACGTCTACCTTTACCATGCCCACCGGCAGCCCCGTAATCAACACCGAGGTTGAACCGGGTCTGGGTGCCTATATCAACCTCAACGAAACCAATACTACCCCCGACCGCTCGGCCGAGAATGCCCGCATTCAGCACATGTTGAGCGATATTCTGCACGGTCGGTATTCGGAGCGCGATATGGAAATTCCCGCTTATCAGCGGCATAGAGTGCTGCTGCATGACATGCCCCTGCTGCCCGAACATGAGTTTGTGCGCACCCGGCTGAACGATTGATGACGGCGGCTGCGGTTAAAACCTTACTCATTGCCAACGCCAAACCAGCACGAGCCGCAGCCCTGGCCCGATTTTTCAAGACCGGCCCCGGCGATTATGCCGAAGGTGATCTGTTTTTGGGTTTAACCGTGCCGGAGCAACGCGACATTGCCCGACAGTTTGCCCAACTCGCTCTGGATGAAACCGAACAGTTGGTGCGCGACCCGTATCACGAGTGCCGGTTGACGGGCCTGATTATCTGGACAAATCAGTTCAAAAAAGCTGGCCCTACGGCCCGAGAGGCTATTGTAGAGCGGTATATAGCGAACCTGCACTATATCAATAACTGGGATCTGGTTGATGTCACCTGTCCTACCGTACTGGGCAACTACCTTCTCTACCGCGACCGCTCCCTTCTCTACAACCTAGCCGCCCAAGACCACCTTTGGAGTCAGCGGATTGCCGTTATCACTACGCTTGCGTTTATTCGCAAAGGACAGTTTTCTGATACGTTCGCACTTACTGAGCAGTTACTAACCCACCGCCACGACCTGATGCACAAAGCAATGGGGTGGATGCTGCGTGAGGTTGGCAAACGCAGTCCAGAAGCCCTTGACGAGTTTCTGCACGACCACATCCGGCAGTTTCCGCGTACCACCCTCCGCTACGCCATCGAAAAGTTTACCCCGGCCCGCCGACGTTACTATCTCGATTTGTGAGCCAACAGATAACCGGATTGGTCGTTGCCCTTCGTATCTTTACACCCCGTTTAACGCACAGCCGCCTATACTGATGGCTGCTCCTTGTTAACTGAGCACTGACTATGTCGTGGTTTATCCGAAAAGATAAGGGCATTCAGACCCCTACCGAAATGAAGCGCGAGGCCCCCGATGGCCTTTGGTATCAATGCCCTAACTGCAAAAATGTAATGCCAACGCGTGAGCATAAACTCAATGCCTACACGTGCGTACACTGCAACTATCACGAAAAGATTGGTTCAGATGCCTATTTCTCGCTGCTCTTCGATGAGAATGCATTTACTGAACTAGACCCTACTATGACCTCAGCCGACCCACTGGGGTTTACCGATACCAAAGCTTACCCAGATCGTATCCGGGCCACAGTAAAAAAAACTGGCCTGCACGATGCCGTTAGAACGGCCTACGGCCTGATGAATGACCAACCCATTACCATAGCCTGCATGGATTTCCATTTCATCGGAGGCTCGATGGGGTCGGTAGTGGGCGAAAAGATTGCGCGGGCTATTGATCACGCACTAACAACCCGAACGCCTTTTCTGATGATTTCGAAATCAGGCGGTGCCCGGATGATGGAAGCGGGGTTCTCGCTTATGCAGATGGCTAAAACCTCGGCTAAGTTAGCCCTGCTCTCAGAAGCCAAAATACCGTATATCTCGCTGCTCACCGACCCAACCACGGGAGGGGTTACGGCTTCGTATGCCATGCTGGGCGATTTTAACATTGCTGAGCCAGAAGCCCTCATTGGCTTTGCCGGTCCACGGGTTATCCGCGAAACTATTGGTAAAGACCTGCCCAAAGGGTTTCAGAGTGCCGAATTTGTGCTGGCCCACGGTTTCCTCGACTTCATTGTTGACCGCAAAGACCTGAAAGACAAGATAGCGAGCCTTTTGCGAATGCTGGAGTAAAATGCGTCTTGTCAGTCATCCCGTTCTGTGCAACTACTACGTAACGTATCGCTGCAACGCCACCTGTAGTTTTTGTGACATCTGGGAGCGGCCCTCGCCCTACGTTACCCCCGAAGCCGTGCGTCAGAACCTGCTCGATTTAAAGCGCCTGGGCGTACGGGTTATCGACTTCACCGGAGGAGAACCTCTGCTGCACCGCCAAATTGATCTGTTCCTGCGCGAGGCAAAGCAGCTTGGCTTCATTACTACCCTGACCACCAATGCCCTGCTGTATCCCAAATGGGCCGACCGGCTGCGGGGACTGGTCGATATGCTCCACTTCTCACTCGACTCACCCGTTGCCGCCGAGCATGACCGCTCGCGGGGTGTTGCCTGTTTTGATAAGGTGCTGGAATCTATTCAAATAGCCCTGAACCTGGGTGAGCGGCCTGACATACTCTTCACTATTTTTGAACACAATACGCACCAGATTGAGCCGATGTACCGGGAAATCTGCCAACCCAATGGGTTGGTCTTGATTTTGAATCCGGTGTTCGACTATAATGCCGTACAAACCGGTGGGCAACTATCTGACCGTGCACTGGCCGATATGACCCGCTGGGGCAAGCAACCGAGGGTGTATCTGAACGATGCCTTTGTGCAACTCCGGCGCGATGGGGGTAACCATACCGCTAACCCTATCTGCCGGGCGGCCAGTACGACCCTGGTTATTTCACCCGAAAACAAGTTGGTGCTTCCCTGCTACCACCTGGGTCTGAAAGAGTTCTCTATAGAAAATAACCTGTATGATCTCTACCACTCCATAGAAGTGCAGCAACTCGTAGCCTTAGAAGGCCGACTGCCCGCCTGTGAAGGCTGTGCTATTAACTGCTATATGCAGCCTTCTTTTGCCGTTGAACTGACTAAGTACTGGTGGAAGGCCCTGCCCAGCACCCTGAAGTACAATAAGCTGAAAGGCACCTGGAAACAGTTGTTCTAGCGGCTGGCTCATTGTAATTCCACTACTACCCGGTTCAGGAGGTTGTCGTGGCGCACATCATACATGTACTCCCAGAACATTGCCCCACTAGTTTCTTCGATTTGGCATAAGCCATTTTGGGAACAAACTAGTCCGACTCAACTCCACCGACTCGGAAACCATCCTACCCGCTACCGTGTCGCTACC
>JBBQUC010000350.1:0-4981 GCA_038212815.1 Cytophagales bacterium | reverse complement strand
GTGCGCGAATACCTGGTGTATCTGGCCTATAACCTGATTACCAACCTCAGTTTTCGCGCCCGGCTGGCCCGCGTTACCTACGCCGACTCAGCCGCCAAACGTGCCAACGAAACCCACTGGGGTATCCTGCTCGAAGATGACGACGACCTGGCTACCCGCAACAACACTAAAGCCACCAACATGAAGCAAACCCAGATGGTTTATTCCGACTCGCTGCAAATGGCTACCCTGGCCATATTCGAGTACATGATCGGGAATGTGGACTGGTCGGTGCCGTATCTGCACAACATCAAACTGCTCGACAATGGCCACGATGCCCCGATGCCCGTACCGTATGATTTCGACTATTCGGGGATTGTAGATACCAAATATGCCCTGCCTGCCGAGTTTCTGGGCCTGACCTCCATTCGGGATCGGATTTACCGGGGCCTGCCCTACTCCATGCCTCTTTTTCAGCGGGTATTTGCCAAATTCAACGCAGCCAAACCCCAGATTTACGCCCTCTACCAAACGGATAGCCGGTTGAGCAAAGGCTACATCAAACGTACCCTCAGCTATCTGGACGAATTTTATGCCGTCATCAACAAACCGGCGAAGGCCAAAGCTGTCTTTGGCGCGGGCGATACGTCGGGGGTAGTGGTGAAAGGGTTAAAGTAAGCTAAACACTGATAAACAGTACAATAACAACCCAAATAACTACCGCTGAGAACCCAATCATAAAAAACTGATAGGCAAATTTCAGCAGCCGGTATTTGTGCGCCAGTACCTGCCCCTGCGCATAAATATTGTTGATGAGGCTATTATACAGTTTGTCATCATTTTCGAGCAGTTTCCGTAGTTTGCTGCGGTACTCATCGGCGGTAAGTCGGGTATAATCGCCAAAAAAGAGCAGGTCGGGGGTAGCATCGGTGGGGGCCGTTCGTCGTTTGGCCGTGGGCGAAATGGTAGGGTTGGTGGCAATGAGCGAGGTGACGATGGTAACCAGGCATACCACCAGCAGCATCATGCTGGGCAGCAGTAAACTGGCGGGTACATCAAGTTTGCGGACATACCCGGAGATCACAATAGAAATGATGATGCTGTTGATGGAGATCATCAGATTGGCCTTTCGGTCGGCCATTTCGCTCAGTTTGAGGTGATTGGAGAGCGTGGTTCGAAACAGCGTTTCTACCCCTTTACTGGCTTTTTTCTTCTTCTTGTCTTTCTTGGGCGGGTCTATAGGCTTCAGGCTGGCCAGATATTCACTGGGATCAGATTCGGGCTGAGTCTGCTGGGGTTCGGAGGTCATTGGCAACTAGTATTTTACCCGTAAGTTTACGAATCTATTCCGATATGTCAGCCATCCTTCAGCGATTCGTTGACCCCCGCTATGAAACTACTTTCTTTGTTGCTTATCTGGTGCAGCTTACCAGTACTGTTGCTGGCACAAAACCCGCAGACAGTTCGGTTAAAACAAGCCCTGGCCCTGACCACTACCGACACCAGCCAGATTCTGGCCCTGGCCGAGGTGAGCGCGTCGTACCGCTACTCACGCCCCGACTCGGCCCTGTGGTATGCCCAACGGGGTGAGAAAATGGCGCAGCGCATCCGGTACGCCAAAGGTGAATCCCGCTGCCTGACGCAAATCGGGTTTGTGCTTTCCGAAAAAGGCGATTTAGCCAGTTCATTGCGCGAGTTGCTCCATGCCGAAGAGCTTAGCCGACTAGCGGACGACCCCGAAGGATTAGCCCAAACCCTCCAGAACATTGGCTACCTCTACGTCAGTTTCCCCGATTATCGCCAGGCTAAAGCCTACCTCTTCCAGGCTAAGGCTATTTATGCACAGCACCCTATTCATACTTCCGATGCTATTCTCGTGCTGGCCAACCTGGGCTATGCCTATCGGTATGAAAACCGGCTCGACTCGGCCCGCTATTATCAGCAAATGGCTTATCGACAGGCCGGGCAGTTGCCCCCATCCAACCGCTCAGCCTGGGGCGACCCTCTCCCGTTTATCCTACGGGAGTTAGGGGCTATTGCGACAAAAGCCGGGGAAACTGCCGGGGGCATCCAGTATCTGCATCAGGCCGCAGCAGCCGCGCTGGCCGATAACAACAAACAGGTTTATACGCGAACCTGCAATACACTGGCTACCCTCTTCCGGCAACAACATCAGCCCGATTCGGCCATTTGGTATGCCCGGCAGGCACTGGTCGTTGCCCAACAAACCGGCCTGGCCGTTGGCGTCTTGAAAAACAGCCAGCAGCTGGCCCTCCTGTATAAAACCAGCCGCCAGGCCGATAGTGCGCTTAAATACACCGAATTGATGATGAGTGCCAATGATAGCCTCTACAATCAGCAGCGGATTAAACAACTCGAAGCCGTCAACTTCACGGAAATACAACGCAGGCGCAGGCTCGAAGGCGAGAAAGCCCGGTTTGAGAGCCAGGTGCTGCTGTACTCGCAGATGGCTGGTGTGTTGGTACTAGGGATTAGTTTGCTGTTCGTATGGCGCAACTACCGCCGGCAACGCCAGGCCAACGCCCTGCTCACTACGCTAAATGAGCAGGTACACGTCCAAAAAGCAGAAATAACTCATCAGCGCGACGACCTGAGCAAAACCCTTACCGACCTGCGTACTACCCAAAACCAGCTTGTTCAGGCCGAAAAAATGGCTTCCCTGGGCGAGCTGACGGCGGGGATTGCCCACGAGATTCAGAACCCCCTCAACTTTGTCAATAACTTTGCCGAGGTAAGTGTGGAATTGTTGAGTGAGTTGCAGGAAGGGCCACTCCAAAAACTCCCCGACTCTGAAAAAGAGTATGCCGATGAGCTACTGGGCGACCTCACCCAAAACCTTCAGAAAATAACCCAGCACGGTAACCGGGCCAGCAGTATCGTGAAAGGCATGTTGGAACATAGCCGCACCACCACCGGCGAACGCCAACCCACCAACCTCAATGCCCTGGCCGATGAATATCTGCGGCTGAGTTATCACGGCCTCCGAGCTAAAGACAAAGATTTTAACGCTACCCTTGTTACCGACTTTGCCCAAAATCTCGACTTGGTGAATGTAGTGCCGCAAGATATTGGCCGGGTGTTGCTCAACCTCTACAACAACGCGTTTTATGCGGTGCATGAAAAGCAGAAATCAGGCAGCGAAGGCTATAAACCAACTATCCACGTCAGCACAGCCCATACTGAATCAGGCGTGGAAATCCGCATCAGCGATAACGGTACGGGCATGTCAGAAGCCACCAAAGCCAAGATATTCCAGCCGTTCTTTACCACTAAACCCAGCGGCAGTGGCACAGGACTCGGCCTGAGTTTGGCCTATGATATTGTAACCAAAGGGCATGGCGGAAAGCTAGAGGTAGAGAGCGTGGAAGGCGAAGGAACCACGTTTGTGATACAATTACCAGCCTAAACAATGTACACCTGTGTACTAACTGACGGTCACTTCGGTTGGTTAAAAACTGATCGCCAGATTTAGGCTTATATGCTGGATTTTATTACTGCCCGTGTTGGTCATACTGAAATACCGGGCCGACAGGCTATAATTCAGCCCCTGGGCTTTGTTTCCTCGCTGCACACCAATACCCGCCGGCAGACTCAATACCAGATTGGAGATAGGCGGGAACCACATCGCCGGTGATGGTATAGCCCGCATCGAAAGCAAATTACATCCCACCCTCCAGATAAACAGAGGAGCGAGGTGAGCGGGTACACATCACCGATGAATAATCCCCGCTTATGCCTGTCGCCAGTCGATTTCGACCCGATGGCCCGTGTTAGCAGCCTGAACAATGGCCGAAATAATACGGATGTCTTTTTGCCCTTCAGCCCCCGACGCGATGGGAGCGGTATTGTCGAGGATGTTAGCGGCAAAAGCATCCATCTGGCGGATTTGCTGGAACGCTGGGGTGGGTAACTCAATTTTGCCCTTGGCCGACTCGCCCCTTGCGCCCGTAGCATTAAAGGCCGGTTGCAACCCAAACCATTGGTAGCCCGTGGTGGCATAGAGCCGGTCAACGTAGGAGGTGTAGGTAGTGGTTGAACTGGAAATAGCTCCTCCCGGAAATTCCATCTGAAAAAACATACTTTCGTAAATATCTTTAAACACCTTCGCATCGCGCACAAAGCCCTGGGCGGTCACGGCAATGGGGTCTTCGCCAATGGTTCGGCGGGCACCCTGAACGGCATACACGCCTAGATCCATAATGGCTCCCCCTCCACCCATCTGTTTATTCAGTCGCCACGAGGTAGGGTCTGCCATGGAGAAGCCAAGTGCCGTTTCCATGAGTTTTACAGTTCCCAACTCTTTTGACGCTGCCAGCCGACGGATTTCCAGATGATGGGGTTCAAAATAGAGCCGGTAGCCAACGGATAGCTTTACCCCTGCCTGTTGGCACGCCTGAATCATCTGCCCGCACTCATGCACGGTAAGGCCCATCGGTTTTTCGCAGATCACGTGCTTGCCCGCCTTAGCGGCCCGAATCACGTACTCGGCGTGCAGGGCGTTGGGCAGTACTATATAGACAATGTCGATGGCGGGGTTGTCGGCAATGCGGTCGAAGGTTTGGTAAGTATAGACGTTATTGGGCTGAATGTTGTATGTCTTCATCCACTCCTGAGCTTTGGCAGGTGTACCCGTAACAATGCCTGCCAACTGGCATCGTTCGGTTTGCTGGAGGGCGGGGGCCAGTTGCAGGGTGCTGTATGTACCCAAGCCTACGAGTGCAATGCCCAGTTTACGGTCGGCCCTGGCGCGGAGCAGTGGAGGGGTCTGGGCAGTGAGCAGGGCACCCGTACCAAGAGCAGCCTGAGCCATAAAAACACGACGTTTCATTTTCAGTTGGCTTTGTAGTTCGACCGACAATATACTAAAATTGGCCTTACCCTCATGCGGGAGATTTTATTGACTCATGGCGTTGCTTTTTCCCTCCGCACCGAACCAGACGGGTGGATGGTTTTCAAAGTGAGTTGGTAATAAACAGGTATT
>JBBQUC010000349.1:0-4986 GCA_038212815.1 Cytophagales bacterium | reverse complement strand
GCAGGGCGCGAGGCTGATACCGGGCGGCTACCCCTGCAATGGCCCGGATATGGTCGGGGGTGGAGCCGCAACAGCCGCCCACAATGTTAATGTATCCCTCCTGAATGAAACTCTCGATGGTGGCCGCCATCTGTTCGGGGGTTTCGTCGTATTCACCAAACTCGTTGGGCAGGCCCGCATTGGGGTAGGCAGACACAAAAAATGGGGCTTCTTTGGCCAACGTACGCACATAGGGTCGCATCAGGTCGGCACCGAGGGCGCAGTTCAACCCCACACTCAACAGCGGCAGGTGCGACACCGAATACAAAAAAGCTTCGGTTGTTTGCCCGGAGAGCGTTCGGCCACTGGCATCGGTAATAGTGCCGGAGACCATGATGGGGAGACCAGAACCATACTTATCAATGGCAAACAAAGCCGCTTTCGCATTCAGGGTATCGAAAATGGTTTCGACTAACAGAATATCGGCCCCACCGTCAACTAATCCGCGTACTTGTTCGTAGTAGGCATCCACGAGTTCATCGAACGAAACGGCGCGGTAGCCGGGGTTATTTACATCGGGCGAGAGGCTGGCAGTGCGGTTAGTTGGCCCCATTGCCCCAGCCACAAACCGGGGTTTGTCAGGGTTCTCGCGGGTGAGTGCTACCGCTACTTCCTTGGCCAGCCGGGCCGACTCGTAGTTGAGTTCATAGACCAGGCTCTCCATGTGGTAGTCGGCCATGGCGATGGACGTGCTACTGAAGGTGTTAGTTTCAATAATATCCGACCCTGCTTCGAGGTACTGCCGGTGAATAGCCTGAATAATGTCGGGCCGGGTTAGCGAGAGCAGGTCGTTATTCCCTTTTACATCGTGCAGAAAATCCTGAAAGCGGTCGCCCCGGTAGTCAGACTCGGTGAGATTATACCGTTGAATCATGGTTCCCATCGCGCCATCGAGAACGAGGATGCGGTTGCGCAGGAGGTCGGTAATTGTTTTCAAGTGGTATGTATATGGTTACACGGCTGCCGGGAGGTCGGCAACAAGTCATTTACTTACTGTCAGGAGGGCTTATCGGCGAAAGCAGGCACGAGGGCAAACTTATCGACCCCGGCCAGGCCGGGTGGAATTTGGCACCTTCCCCAAGAAGGTGGGTTGCCAAGACATCATCGGGTCCAATCCCTCCGTCTTTCTGGATAAGCACTAGGCAAAGGTAACAAAAAAAGGGGTATCACCGATGAAGATACCCCAACAGGCGCAGCGGTTAACGCTACCAAAGTTGCTCTAAATCTTCTTTGGTATAGTTATGATTCCGCTCGGTATAAAACGAATTTGTTGGCTCTCGTTTCAGGCCCAGCATATTTTTGGCACGCAGCCGGTAGAGCAGGGCAATAGGCAAGAGGAAAACAAAAAATAGCACCGACAGAATGATGGCACCGTTGATTTTGCCCAGCACTTCAGCCAATTTAAACCAGCCGCGCACAATCAGGTCGCCAGCTACAGGTACGGCCACACTCAACACCCCTACGGCGAGGGCTGCATAGAGCCACCCCCGCGATTTGAACAGCACATATACTACCAGCAGGCCCGTAACAATAACCAACTGGGCTTTTACTTTTTCGGAAACGTCCATACCTTAAAACAGGGTGTAAATGAAAGGAGCCACCGCCGAACCACCGCCAATAACCAGCAGCACGCCAATGAGGAGCAGCAGAATGATAATGGGAGCTAACCACCATTTTTTGCGTTGCCGCATAAAATTGAACATATCCTGTAGGAATTCCATACGTCTTTTATTTTGTGTTTTTAATTAACTGAAAGAGAGCTTCTCCGACCCGGCGATTCACTTCTACACTGGCGTGTCCGTCGTTACGACCCACTACACGGTCAGCGGGGGGCATATCGCCAATGATTGATCCTACCTCTAGTACGGGCACCTTATTTTGCCGGAACAACGCGACAATTGGCTTAGTATAGCTGGCTGTTTTTTCTAAGTTATGCGAAAACGGGAACACGACCAAATACAACGGAATGTGCCGTTGCTGGCCATAGGTGATAAACTGATTCAGGTCCTGTAGATGCGTATTGATAATAGAGGGCGTAAAGTACGCTTTCCGGGCGTACTCATCAAACGGCGCAAAATTACCGTGAGGAAACTGCCAATATAAATAATTGAACAGGTAAGATCGCATGAACAGCGAAACCAGGGGATGCGGCAGGTCGGAGTAAGGTCTGAACGCGGCTGGTTTCAGGCCAAAGTCAGCCGCTACCCGCTCAATATCATTCGGGAAGTATTGGAGTACCAATACATCGGGTTTTACGGCAAATTTAGTCAGACGAGCGTATTCGTCGCGGGTGTCAGACCCGGAGATACCCAGGTTATAGACTGTATAGGACGGGCCTAATTTTTGGGCCAGCACATTACCGTAGCGATCGTCAACCGATTTCAGGCCGTGACCCGCCGTAAATGAGTCGCCCACAACCAAAATTTTCCGTTTTCCGGTGGTATCCTGTTTTGGCTCATCGCGATAATTATCAGCCGTCATGGGCTTCCAGTACCGCTCAAACCAAATGGTAGAGGCCAGCGGTATATTGCCTTCATGGCTCTGGCCAATAAACATAAATCCTATTTCAAGGAGTACCAACACTAGAACAGTGGGAACAAGGAAAGCAGTGATTGGAGTCAGCAGCCGGGGTGGAGTCGGGTTTTTAATAATTCCGTAATACCATACCCTTAGCAGTTCAATAACAATCAGTAACAGCAGCACGCTTTTGGCCATCCGTACATAAACGTTATCATACAAGCCCTGATGTGGATAGGTGAAGGTTACCCCCACCCGATCACCCAGGAAGATGATAAAGCAAAGAAAAGCGAGTAAAAGCAGGCGAAAGCCACTGGATACCAGTTTTGAACGCATAAAGTGGGGCTTGTTTAGTCTAATACGAATTCTTCTTTCCAGTTATCTTTCTCCTGCCATTCGGGTTGCTGCCGTTTATCGAAGAGATAATTTCCCACTACCAAATAATCCATTTCGGTCCGCATAAAGCACCGGTAGGCATCATTAGGCGTGCAGACGATAGGCTCACCCCGTACATTAAAACTAGTATTTACGATTACGCCGTAGCCAGTTAATTGCTTAAAGGCATCGATTAACTGGTAATAACGCGGGTTAGTATCCTCGTGCACCGTCTGGATACGAGCCGAAAAGTCGATATGGGTAATAGACGGCAGATCGGAACGCTGGTAATAGAGTTTCTCCCGTAGCGGAAAGCTCTCGTAACCCGCTGGCAGGGGGGTTCGGCGGCTCTCGGCAACGGGATGCACCAGCAGCATATAGGGTGATGTACCGGCATAATCAAAATAATCGACGCAGTCTTCGGCCAGTACAGAAGGGGCAAAAGGCCGGAATGACTCCCGGTATTTGATTTTCAGGTTCAGCTTTTTTTGCATCTCGGCATTGCGTGGGTCGCCCAGAATGCTACGCCCCCCTAACGCTCGGGGCCCAAACTCCATCCGTCCCTGTACCCAACCCACCACATTACCTTCAGCCAGGAGTTTAGCCACTTCCCGGCTCAATTCGGTAAAATCGGTAAAATGCGCGGCAATAGCCTTATATTTTACCGCCATCAGGCTAACGTCCAGATCGGAAAATGTAGGGCCTAGATAGGAGCCGCGCATGGCATCGCGTTCGGTAGTAACGACCCGCTCCTGCCCAAAATAAATATGATAGGCCGCCAGAGCCGCTCCCAGGGCACCCCCGGCATCGCCCGCAGCAGGCTGTATAAATAGCTCGGAAAAAATGCCCGATTTCTGGAGTTTGCCATTGGCAACGCAATTCAGGGCTACGCCCCCCGCCAGCACCAGGGCATCGGCATTGGTCAGACGTTTGGCTTCGCGGGCCATGTTCAATACGGCCTCTTCGGTGAATTGCTGGATGGCCAGCCCCAGATTACAGTGGTGGGCCAACAGTTCATCGTCGGGTTGCCGTTTCGGGAAACCAAACAAAGCCTCCCATTTCGACTCGTGTACCATGGTGAGGCCAGTTGCATAATCGAAATAAGACTGATCGAGCCAGATCGAGCCGTCAGGTCGCAGGTCAACCAATTTATCGCGGATAATGCCCAGGTAGCGGGCCACATCGGGGTGGTGCGGGTCACCGTAGGGAGCCAGGCCCATCAGCTTGTACTCGCCGGAGTTAACCCGGAACCCTAAAAAGTAGGTAAACGCTGAATACAACAGGCCCAGCGAATGCGGAAACCGCATTTCCTTCAAAATAGAGATCTGCTTGCCATCACCCAGACCAATAGAAGCCGTTGCCCATTCGCCTACGCCATCGACGGTCAGGATAGCCGCTCGTTTGAATGGCGAGGGGTAAAAGGCACTCGCACCGTGCGAGAGATGATGTTCTGGAAAAAGCAGTTTCACCTTACTAGCGGGGTCGTACCCCAATTTTTCGAGTTCCTGCCGGATGAGCCGCTTCAGAAACAGTTTTTCTTTCAGCCAAACCGGAATTGCCAATAACCAGGAACGCAGGCCTTTGGGCGCAAAGGCATAGTATGTTTCGAGAAGCCGCTCAAATTTCAGGAGTGGTTTATCATAAAAAACAATGGCATCGAGTTGGTTGAGGGTTACCCCTCCATATTCCAGGCAATACGTTATAGCATTGCCGGGAAAGCTTGGGTCGTGCTTTTTGCGGGTGAACCGCTCTTCCTGGGCCGCAGCAACAATATTTCCGTCGGTAATAAGAGCAGCAGCTGAGTCGTGGTAAAAAGCAGAGATACCTAATATAGTCATAAATAGAGCCTGGGGTGCTAGTAAAGCAGGGCAAAAGTAACACCATTCCCGTATCCTGCATTATTAAATCTATTCTCTTACTGTACGGCAACTGAAGGTTCGTTGGCAGAATGAATGTTAGCCCCTATCTTTGACAGCAATTATCAGCCGTAGCTACCGCGCTGTCAGTTTGCGCTAACATCCAAAATAACACCTCATAATCAACAATTTAGTGAAA
>JBBQUC010000348.1:0-5000 GCA_038212815.1 Cytophagales bacterium | reverse complement strand
TACCCCTCGAAAATACCGTTTGCGACCTGAATATCGACATGGTGGGCCGGGTCGATGATCTGCACGCGGGCAAGTCCGATAATTATATTTACGTTATTGGCTCTGATAAACTTTCGTCTGATCTGCACAAAATCAGCGAGGATGTGAACATGCTGCGTACCCACCTCACCCTCGATTATAAATACAACGAGCCTACCGACCCGCAGCGAATTTACTACCGCTCCGATCACTATAACTTTGCCAAGCATAAAATACCCATTATCTTCTATTTCAATGGACTGCATGCCGATTACCACCAGCCGGGCGATGATGTGGAAAAAATAGATTTTAAGCTGGCCGAAAAAACCGCCCGGCTTGTCTTCTATACCGCCTGGGAAATTGCCAACCGGGAAAACCGGCTGGCCGTTGACAGTAGCAAACCATAAACAACAAATCGCTATTATGTGGATCGACTTTAATCAACTGCCCGACCATGCCCGTTTATGGGTATATCAAGCTAACCGCCTGCTAACCAACACGGAGGTGTTGACCATTGAACAGGCCATGAAACCCAACCTGAATTCGTGGGCTGCCCATGGGCAACCCCTGCTGGCATCGGCGGCAGTGATCGATAACCGATTTCTACTAATTGCCGTAGATGAAAACCAAAGCTTGCCCAGTGGCTGTTCCATTGATGCATCGGTGCGGTTTGTTCAGGGGATTGGTCAGCAACTCAACGCCGATTTTATGGATCGGGCAGTGGCGTATAGGACTGCTGACGGGCGGGTACAAACTCTACCGTTGCCAGCCATTAAACCCGCCGTAGCCGATGGCCAACTCACGCCTGATACACTCGTTTTCAATACACTGGTTGCTACCAAAGCGGAGCTACAGGCTAATTGGCAGGTTCGGGCAGGAGAGACTTGGCTGAAACGGTATTTCAAGGCTGTAATCGCCTAAATGATGGCTGAATCACTGCTACTACCCCAAATCGGTAAACGGGAAGAGATCTACGCCAGTTTATTGCCCCAACTGGCTGCGCTGACAAAAGACGAAACTGACCTGACCGCTAATCTGGCGAATATAGCAGCCGTGCTGAAAGAAGCCTTCGGCTTTTTCTGGGTTGGGTTTTACCGACAGCACGAAGGACAATTAGTGCTGGGCCCGTTTCAAGGGCCTGTTGCCTGTACCCGCATTGCATTTGATAGGGGAGTATGTGGTGCTGCATACACCCGACAACAAACCCTGCTCGTGCCTGATATAGCGCTGTTTCCCGACCATATTGCCTGTAGCTCAGTTTCCCGCTCGGAGGTAGTAGTGCCGGTGCTGGACGGGAAGGGAGGAGTAGCGATGGTACTGGACGTGGACAGTGACCGGCTGGATGACTTTACCCAAGCCGACGTGGTGGAGCTGGAGGCTGTGGGCCAACTAATTACAACATTACTGTAGAATGGCCCGCAGAACCTCGCGCTTACGAGCGGGACCAATGTGTTTTTCAACCGTAAATCCAGCCGATTTTAGGTTGCGCTGAACGGCACTTTTTGAGCAGTAGGTGGTTAAAACTCCGCCCGGAAGCATCATGCTGGCCATTTTCTGGAAAATCTCTTCAGTCCAGAGTTCAGGCTGTCCTTCGGGGGCAAAGGCATCGTAATAAACTAGATGAAACCGTGCATCGGTTTGGAAATCTTGTATCTGGCTTCGGTGTTTACTGAGGGTTAGCCACTCATTTACGGGTGTACGCTGCTCCCAGGGCGTGTCGTGTAGTGCCTTGAGCCAGTAGGTGCCTAGGAGTTCATCAAAATTTAAGCGGTGGGCAGCTTCGAGCGGCAATGGCAGAGACTCGACTGTTGTATAGACTACCCGACGCTGGTGTTTGAGGGCTTCATTAGCGGTGAGCAACGCGTTGAGACCCGTACCAAAGCCCATTTCAAATACGTGCAGGTCTTCCTTAAATTGGGTAAACGCATAGGCAAGGCCCAACTCAATAAATACCCGCTGTGACTCCTGATGGGCACCAAAAATGGAATGATAATGCTGACCAATGTCTTCGTTATAGACTGAATGCGAGCCATCATCTGTCAACACAAGCCGAACATTGGTTTTCTGATTCATGGTTTTAGGCTAATTTCGCTTCTTTAAAACTGTAAACTCGTTTATGATACAACGCATTCAATCACTACTTCTTGTACTCATTGCTGTAGCCATGGGGGTTGTCCTATCTTTCCCAATCTGGGAAAAATCGGGTACTGGAGCAGACCTACAAGCCACGTTAACGGCTTTGCAATATACGCATAAACAGGGTGTTACTAACTTTGTTAACCCCGTTTGGTATATCGGTGGCTTAGCCCTGTTAATAGCCGGTATTGCGCTCTTTACCGTATTTCAATACCGCAAGCGGCTGTTACAAATGGGGCTCTGCGCCGTAAATGCCATTCTGCTAACGGCCATGATGGGGGTAATTTTGTACGCCACCCTGATTACAGGTAAAGAATACGGCAATCCTGCCGATCAGGGCCACTACCGCATTGGATTTTATGCCGTTGTTGCCGCCCTAATTGCAAATGCCCTGGCCAACCGGTTTATCCGGCGTGACGAGCGGCTCGTGCGCGATTCAGACCGGCTGCGCTGAAAACTGGAGTTAGTCACCAAGGGCATCATACACCTGCACCCGCTGCCAGAGATGGGCGCAGTCGGCCACAAATTTGAGGTGGGTGGGGTGTTCCTGATATATTTCCTGGTCGGCAGGGGTAGCAAAAATAAACGTAAGCGACAGGTCGTAACTGTAGTCGATCACATCCCGGCGGGTAGCGGCAGGCTGACCAATGTAGGCTGTTGAGATTTCAGAAATAGTGGTCAACGTTTCGGTTCCCTGACGAAGGGCAACCAGGTCGGCAGCATTTCCAGCATTTTTCAGCCAGAAAAAGACGGTATGAACAAGCATAAATAGGCTACTCGTATAATGTTTAGGCAAACTTATCTAATTGCTTCACTAAAACCTCAAAATCTTTAGGATATGGAGCTTCGAAGGTCAGCGATTCGCCGTTTAATTGCGTAAATGTTAGCGAACGGGCATGTAAGGCGACACGCTGAATCAAAGGTAGTTCGTCAGTGTCCTGTTTAAGATTATAGTTCTTTTTTAATTTTGATAAATACACTTTTGCTCCGCCATACGTTGGGTCGTTCACAATGGGGGCTTTCAGGCATTGCAGGTGGACCCTAATCTGGTGCATCCGGCCTGTAACAGGCATACACTCAACCAGGGTATGAAACCGATAGGCCCGTAGGGTGTTGAAAATTGTTTCAGCAGCTTTCCCTTTTTCGCGGTCAATTCTGACAGCGGTGCCGTCTTTAAGGGGTGCAATGGGCAGAAAAACCGAAATGTCTTCAAAATTACGGATGCCATTCACTACGGCATGGTAGCGTTTGATAACCTCGCGGTGTTCGAACTGCATGGCCAGATGCCGATACGCTTCGGGATTTTTGGCAATGGCCATAATCCCCGATGTTTCTTTATCCAGCCGGTGCCCTAACTGGGCATCGGGCCAGTAGTCTTTGGCCATCCTGACAATGCTTACCCCCGCGCGGTCGGGGGTACGCTCGTCCAGAGCAGCTACGTGTGGGGGCTTGTTGATGAGTATATAATCGTCGTTTTCAAAAACGATGAGATCGGCAAACGTCAGTTTCATGGCACAAAGGTACGGTATCTCGTTGAGCCATACACTCAATCGATCTTATCCAGCTTAAACCGAAACTCGGTACCCTTCTCGACGCGGCTCATCACGGTGATTTTCGATTTGTGGGCATTCAGAATGTGCTTCACAATGGCTAGCCCCAGCCCAGTGCCTCCCCGCTCCTTCGACCGGCTTTTATCGACCCGGTAAAACCGCTCAAAAATACGGCTGAGGTGCTCCGGCGGAATGCCGGGGCCATCGTCGCGGATGGATATGACCACGTGCTTGCGGTCGTCTTCCAGGCTCACCAGCACTTTGCCACTATCATTACCGTATTTGATGGCATTCTCCACCAGGTTGGTCATGACCTGAGCTATGCGTTGTGGGTCAGCCTTAACCCAGAACATACCAGGCAATGGGGGTTTCATGCGGAGGGTGGTTTTTTTGTTGTGGGCTATTTTTTCGAGTTGCTCAAACACCTCTTCGATAACCTGCTGGAGATCGACCCGCTCGAAGTGCATTTTTAACTCGCCCGTTTCGAGTTGGGAGAGGTCCACCAGGTCTTTCACCAGGGCATCAAGACCATCGAGGCTTTTGGCGGCTTTGGCCAGAAATTTATCGCGTACGGCAGTATCGTCAACGGCTCCATCGATGAGGGTATGGATAAATCCCTGAGCCGCAAAAATGGGTGTTTTTAGCTCGTGCGAGACATCGGCCAGAAACTCGCGCCGAAACAGTTCCAACCGTTTTAACTCTTCAATCTCTTTCTGCTTCTTGGCCACATAGACAAAAATCTCATCGTTGAGTCGCTTAAACGGGTTAGCCTGCTTGATAATGGTTTTGCGGGAAATGTTAAAATCACGGATTTTGAGCTTGTGGATAGTCTTGTACATCTTATTTACCTCCCGAAAAACAATTAGTTCGATGGCGTACAGCACCAGAAAAAACGACACGACAAACGACGATACCCCCACCACAAACAACATGTTGTTGGTAACCCCCTCAACAAAGGTCAGAAAGGCTACTGTCAGCACCGAAATGAGGGAAGCCAACAGCAGGGCAATAAGTCGGGGACTTAGGGACATTGATGAATTAGTGAATTCGTGAATGATCGAATTAGTGAATGCGTGTCTTACACTCCGCGAAGCGACCAGGCATTTACTCATTCACTTACTGTACTTCAAACATGTAGCCAACACCTTTTAAGGTGCGGATATAGCCTTCGCCAATTTTTTCGCGGAGTTTGCGGATGTGCACATCGACGGTGCGCTCCAGAACGTAAATGTCGGCACCCCATATTTTTTGTAGGAGTTCTTCGCGGTTGAAAACCTTGTTGGGGTGCTGGGCTAA
>JBBQUC010000347.1:0-5013 GCA_038212815.1 Cytophagales bacterium | reverse complement strand
AGCAACGCCTGCAACCCCAAAACTATGGCCGGTTTGTTGGGATCGATATTGCCGACGCGGCCATTGCCGCAGCCCGCCTGGGTGCCGATGCTAAAACTACCTACGAAGTAGCCGATATGGATACCTACCAGCCCGATGGCCTGTTCGATTGTATCATTCTCAACGAAGTGATTTATTACAGCAAAAACCCCGTTCGCACCCTGGGTCGGCTGGCCCAATCGCTGAAACCCCACGGCCTGCTGCTGGTTGCCATTAACCACTACAAACACAGCGACGACCTCTGGCAGCGCATTGGCGAGGCATTTGAGGTACTCGACCAGACCACTGTATCTACCCGCAAAGGCACCTGTGTTTGTAAAGTACTGCACTAAGTTTGGCACACAGTTTGTAAAGGCTTTGACAAGACCCAAAACAAGCTGAACCAACCATGACAACGTTACTGGGCATAGGCTCTCGAATCCACCACGCCGACTTTGGCGATGGGGTGATTATCAACCTGAAAGCTACCGGATACACCATTACGTTTATCCAGACGGGTGTAAAGGTGATTAAGTTTTCAACCCCCTTAACGGTACTTGACGCTATTGAACCCGACGGCGATCTGGTGAGCCTGTTCGATGTGGAGCAGTCGCTCATGCGGGTATTGCAACGCTGGGCCGACCAAACCGAGGTGATCCCGCTGGGCGACAAGTGGAAAGGGGGTAAACTGGTGTTACGCCCTGGCCGCGCTGATTTGTCGGTGAAAGAGATACCCATCGACCAGTTTTTTCATAAGATCGTGATGCTCCGCGACCGGATGCGGGTGCTGGAACAACGCGTAAACGCGAGCAATTTAGATGACGAAGAGAAAGTAAATATTCAACAATATATTACCCGGATGTACGGCAGCCTGACCTCGTTCAATCTGCTGTTTAAACAAACGGAGCATCAGTTTGTGGGCGAACGCTCACTGGCCGAAGCCTAGATTTTATTTATGTGTGGTTAGGGTTAATGAGTAGTATTCAGTGCCCGCTATCGTTGATGGCGGGCACTTTTGTTGGCTCTGGGGTGAAAATCGCGCAGGGTTTGTTTGAGGTAGTCGCGGTCGAGGTGGGTGTAAATTTCAGTGGTGGTGATTGACTCGTGGCCAAGCATTTGCTGCACGGCTCGCAAATCGGCTCCACCCTCGATAAGGTGCGTGGCAAACGAGTGGCGGAATGTGTGGGGGCTGATGGTTTTGCGGATACCCACGTCCGCAGCTAATTTTTTAATGGTCGTAAACACCGAAATGCGGGAGAGTTTACTACCCCGAAGGTTCAGAAAAATAGTGTCTTCATCGCCTTTTTTAATCGGTAGGTGGCTCCGCACGCTGTCGGCATAGATACGGGTATAGTGCATAGCATCGTGGCCGATGGGTACTAAGCGCACTTTGTTGCCCTTGCCCAGCACCCGCACAAACCCCGAATCGAAATAACAGTCGGTCAGTTTCAGGTCGAGCAATTCGGACACGCGCAGACCCGAACTATACAGTACCTCCAGCATGGCGCGGTCTCTGGCCCCGCCCGGAGTCGAGAGGTCGATGCTGGCTAAGAGTTGCTCAATTTCGGGGTAGCTGAGGGTATCGGGCAGTTTGCGGCCTAATTTGGGGGCTTCGATGAGTTGGGTGGGGTCGTGCTGGACAAGGTTTTCGAGGAGCAGGTAATTGTAAAACGCTTTCAGCCCCGACAGCATCCGCGCCTGACTGGTGGCCGTTAGGCCCAAGTCGCCCAGATAAGCCAGGTACCCCGATAAGTGCGCGGCCTGTACCTGAAATGGCGATACCCCCCCACCCATCAGGTCGAGGTATTCGCTTAGCTTAAGCACATCATGCTCGTAAGCCTCCACCGAATTTTCGGCCAGCGACCGTTCAAGTTTGAGGTAATTAACAAAGGCGTTTGTATAACTTTGCCACATAGTTACTGAATAATGAACACGATAAAGAAGACAATCTTAATCCTGAACGGCCCTAACCTGAACCTGGTGGGTAAGCGCGAGCCGACTATTTACGGCAGTCAATCGCTCGATGCGTACCTGAATACGCTGGCCGGGCAGTTTCCCGATGTGCAAATTGAGCAATTTCAGTCGAATCACGAAGGCACACTGATTGATAAAATTCACGAGCGGGGGTTTGTGGTCGATGGTATCGTGATTAATGCGGGTGGTCTGACGCATACCTCAGTTGCGCTGGCCGACGCGCTGGCGGCTATAACGGCCCCGGCGGTGGAGGTACACATCAGCAATGTCCACGCCCGCGAGGCATTTCGGCACCATTCGTACCTCTCCCCCAAATGCAAGGGCGTTATTGCTGGTCTGGGCCTACTGGGCTATGAATTAGCCGTGCGGTATTTGCTCTCCCTGAACAGGTAACGAATACGCCAATTCTCTATTTTCATCTAAAAATCAGAAACGAATGAAAAAAGTAATTTTGCTCATGAGCCTGTTGTTCGCTGGGCTGCGTGGCTATGCCGATGAAGGTATGTGGTTGCCACAGTTATTGGGTCAGCAGGTCTATGACGATATGGTGAAACGTGGGCTGAAGCTCTCCAAAGAGCAGTTATACAGCGTCAATAACAGCAGCCTGAAAGATGCGATCATCATTTTTGGTGGGGGCTGCACCGGCGAAATGGTTTCGCCCGAAGGGCTTATTTTCACCAACCATCACTGCGGTTACGATGCCATTGCCAGCGCATCGACGGTACAGAACAACTACCTGCGCGATGGTTTCTGGGCCAAAAGCAAGGCCGACGAGATTCCGACTAAACTGACGGTACAGTTTCTGGTCAGGATTGACGATGTGACGGCTCAGGTTGAAGATAGCCTGAAAGGGCTGAACTGGGCCGACCGCACGGCGGCTTCAGCGCGGGTGTTCGAGAACATTACCCGGCGTTTCACCGCAGGCACTGACCGCGAAGCCCGGATTTCGTCGTTTTTCAAAGCTAACCAGTTTCTGATGTTCACCTATGAGCGTTTCCGCGATGTGCGCTTTGTGGGTACTCCACCCGAAAGTATCGGGAAGTTTGGGGGCGATACCGATAACTGGGAATGGCCCCGCCATACAGGCGATTTCAGCGTTTTTCGGGTATATATGAGCGCAGCCGGGCGACCCGCCGATTACAGCACTGCCAACGTGCCCTATACCCCAAAGCACTATCTGCCCATCAGCATTAAACCATTAAAAGACGGCGACTACGCCATGATTTATGGCTATCCGGGTGGCACTAACCGCTATGAAACAGCCCTGGGCGTAAAACTGAAAACCGAAATCGAAAACCCCACGCTGGTCAACCTGCGCGATGCCCGGCTGAAACTGATGTTCGAGCAGATGCGGAAGGACCCCGCCGTGAAACTCAAACTGGCTTCGTCGTATGCCAATATTGCCAACTACTGGAAATTCTTCGACGGGGAGAGCAAGCAACTGAATAAGTTCAGAATCTATGAAGCCAAATTAGCCGACGAAGCGAAATTTATGGCCTGGGCGAAGGGCAAGCCCGACTATGAAAACCTGTTTACCGACTGGCAGCAGGCCTACGAAGCCTGGCGACCTTATGCCCGACATCGGGTTTTCATGACTGAGGGCATACTGGGCAGCCCAGTAGCGGCTTTGGCTTCACAACTGAGTGCCCTCGAACCCCTCTTAACCGCCGAATCGGGCGGGGCCACCTCAGGCGGGGCTGATGCAATCAACCGCGCACTGACAACCTTAGATAAAGCCCGCACCGACTTTCTAAAAGCCGAAGATCGGCCCAGCGACCAGCAGATTCTGGCGACAACCGCCCGGATGTTCTACACGGATGTAGATAAGAACCAGCAACCCACTGCCTTTTTCACCGATCTGCAAAGTCGCTACGGTTCATTAGATGATGCTACTGCCTGGGGCAAATGGGCTGCTGACGTGTTTGCGAATACGATGCTCCTGGACGATGCAAAATGGCGGGCCTTCCGCGAAAATCCGTCGCTTACTACCCTGCGGCAGGACCCGGCCTACGCCTATGTAAACGCCTTTCTGACCAATTATCGGCAGAACTACCTACCTAAGTACCTGGCATTTACTAACCGCAACAACGAACTTGGTCGGCAGTATCTGAAAGGAATTATGGCGATGAATCCAGCCCAGGCTACCAAAATGTATCCCGATGCTAACTTCACGATGAGGGTGTCGTTTGGGAACGTTAAAAGCTATACACCCCGCGATGCCGTGCAATATGACTACGTATGCACGATGAAGGGCATAATGGAAAAATACAAGCCGGGTGACTACGAATTCGACCTGCCCGCCCGGTTTATAGACCTGTACCGGAAAGGCGATTTTGGCCGCTATAAAGACCCGGTTCGTAACGATGTGGTGGTGTCGTTTATTACCACAAACGACATTACGGGCGGCAACTCAGGTAGTCCGGTGATGAACGCGAAAGGCGAACTGATCGGTTTAGCCTTTGATGGCAACTACGAAGCTTTGAGCCACAAAATTGCTTTCGACAAAGATCTCAACCGCACTATTTGCGTTGATGTTCGTTATGTACTGTGGTGCATTGAAAAACTTGGTGGTGCTACGAACATCATTAACGAGTTGACTATCAACAAATAATAAAGTACCATGCTTTCTTAGAAATGTCTTTCGTGCAATTCCCCAATTAACTGTTGGCTGTTTGCTGATACCTGTTCACTGATATGTCAACTTTTTATCCCGGCCCATCGAAAGTGTATCCGCAGGTGGCGGAGTGGGCCGCTCAGGCCGTTCGGGAGGGCATTGTGAGCCTGAACCACCGCAGTGCTGGCTTCATGGAAATTGTGGCCGAAACAGTGCGGCTCCTGCACGAAAAATTAGCCATTCCTGCCGGGTATCACATTGCTTTTGTCTCGTCGGCCACTGAAGCGTGGGAGATTATCGCCCAATCGCTGACGGAAACCACCAGCCTGCACCCCACCACCGGCGCGTTTGGCGAGAAATGGCGGGAATATGCTCATCGGATTAACCCACCCATCGACCTGGCCCAG
>JBBQUC010000346.1:0-5038 GCA_038212815.1 Cytophagales bacterium | reverse complement strand
CCCGCCGGGGTTACTCCGAACATCGACGATGAGCGATTGTGTTTGCTTTTTAGCGATTTTGGCGAGGCTCTTATTCATAAACTTCCTGAAAATAGCCCCGGCCTGTGTGCCACTCGTAGCCCCCTCGCCCCCAAAACTGTCGAGCCGGAGGTAGGCGGTCTGAGGTACATCGGTGGGGAAAGATAACCGCCAGGGGTGCTTTGGTTTCTTTTTGTTGTACCAGGCCAGCATCTGTTGGTTCACCAGATTTTTTTTGTAGTTTTTATACCCGGTCATAAACGGTATGGCCGGTGCGTCGGTGCGCAGGG
Organism: Cytophagales bacterium; assembly: GCA_038212815.1. Taxonomy (GTDB): domain Bacteria; phylum Bacteroidota; class Bacteroidia; order Cytophagales; family Spirosomataceae; genus JBBQUC01. The sequence goes on along the minus strand of JBBQUC010000346.1, from coordinate 4,730 downwards.
TGTCGCCCGCTAACGTTTTGACAGTTAGCTGGAAGGTATCGGGCTGGCCAATAAACCAGTAGTAGAACAGGACAAAGAGCTGTCCTTTCATCACGTTTCGTTTCGAGGTCTCGATATAGCCATCCGCCCAATGGTAGCGATAAAGCTGCTGCCGGATTTGTTCGATAGGCTGCCCGTTGATGCTCAGTAGCTCAAAACCGGGCTTGATCGTTGGGTCGAGGGTGCCGTTGAAAAGCACATAAGCACGATTCTGGATGGGCAGTATGAAGAACGGCAGCGTTTTTAACTGGGTAGCGAAGGCCGCTTGCCAGGCTTTATTTGGCAAGGTGTGGGTATGAGCGCAGCGTACGTCGGCGATGAGACCAGCCATAAGCTTATAGAATAGATAGAAGGGCATGGATTGGTGGAGTAATCCCGCCAGGCTATCCATTTTGGCTTGCATGGCCGCTTTGGGCGTGTACCGATAGAGACCCGGATGCGTTTCTTCGAGCAGCCGCCGACAATACGCGAAATCGGACTGCATGGCGGCTGGCTGCAGCAGGCGGGTCTGGAGGGTATCGGTCTGTGCCAGCAGACCAAGTGGGTTAAGGAATAGGAGAAAGCAGAGTAGTCGTTTCATAGCAAACTAGCGGTTAAAAGAGGAAGTTACTTTCTTCGGTTACTGGGCATACACAAAATACTGTAGGAAGGCTTTGCCAAAGGCGGAGGCTCGCAGGTCTTTCTGGAGCCGGGGATTGGTGCGGAAGAAATCGAATTTGGCGTAGAAAGGGCGGCTGAGGTCTTGCGAGTTGGCCAGGATAATGAACGTCAGGTCTCTCTCCGGCACTTTCACCAGTAGCGACGAGTTGCCCGTCCACCAGCCCGTGTGCCAAAGCAGTTTAACTCCTTTGTCTAGCTGCACAAACCAGCCTAGCCCGTAGGGCAGGGTTTTACCCCTCGGCGATACGGTAGGCGTGAACATGGCGGCCCAGGTTTCGGGTCGCAGAAATTGCCGCTCATCAATGGCGTTGGTATAGGTAGCCATATCTACTACGCACGAGAGTAGCCCCGCCGAGGGGCCAAAATAAGTTGGGTAGGTGACCGGAATGAGTTGGTTGTTTTGCCAGTCGTAGGGCTTGGCAACAAGTTTCTCAAAATCGGCCCGGTTGTAGCCCATGCGGGCAAAATCGGTGGTGTCGGCCAGGTTGGGGGCCGTGTGTTGCAGGTGGAGCCGCAGCAGGATGTGTTCGACCAGTAACTGGCCAAAAGTTTGCCCGGAAGCCTGCTCAATTACCTGCTTAAGCTGCCCGTACTGATCGCCACTGTAAATAAAACTGTACCCCGGCTTAAACCCGTTCAGGCTGTGGCCCATAGCCGTATGCGTGAGCAGATGCCGTACCTTGATGCGCGGGTCGTTACCCCAGCGGGCACCCAGGTTAATGCCGTATTTGGTGACGGGGTCATCGAGGCTCACCTTGCCAGCCTCCACCAACTGCATCAGAATAATGGCCCCGAAGGTCTTGGTAACCGAGGCCAGGTGATAAACGGTTTGCTCGGTAGGTAGGGTTTGAGCGGCAACATCGGCATAGCCCAGCCCTTTATGCCAGACCAGTTTTTTGCCGTGTACAATCCCGACCGATAGCGACGGGATATGATACCGTTGCCGCAGGGTCTCCAGTTCCTGACCGAACGCGGCTGTATCGGCCAGGTTTAAGACCCGACTACTTACCTGAGCCGGGAGGGGAGCCGTAAAACCGAGGACAACGAGACTGACTAGTACCCAAAGCGATGTTTTCATAAGACGCTGTTTTGGGCAAAGCAAGTGGAAAAGGAGGGAGCAAGCTGCTCAAATCCTGATTTGAGCGGTGTTTTTTGTCTGTTGGGCGATATACTCCGTTGGCGAAACCCCCACCCGTTGCCGGAAGGCCCGCTGAAAGGTGGCCTGCGAGTTAAACCCGCAATCGAAGGCAATGCCGGTGAGGGTGAAATGCGTATAGGCAGGGTCGGTTAACCGACATTTTACCTCCTCTACCCGGTAGGTGTTCACAAAAGCGTTGAAATTCTGCTGCATGTGCTGATTCAACACCGCCGAAATGTGCTTGGGCGACAGATGGGTGTGTTTGCCAACCCTATCGACGGTTAGTTCAGCATCCAGAAAAAGCCGTTCGGTAGCCATTGCCGTGGTGAGGGTAGCAATCACCTGCGCCACCGTTTCGGGGGGGAGGTCGGAAGAAACGGGCTTTGGCACCGGCTCCGATACGGGTTCGTGCCGACTCCAAAGGTAACCCCGCAGACCCAGCCAGTAAATCAGAATGGCTATTGGGACATAAATTGGGTAATAGCCAAACCGGGCCATGAGTGGGCCGCGCCAGGCAGGCACGATATAAGGCACCAGATGCGCCAGCCAGATGGCCTGAAACGCCAGAAACGCCAGCATAAACTGCGAGAGCCACCGCCGACGCTGCTGTTCCACTGCCGACGGACTAGCCAGAGCCGGGTGATTGAGGAGTAGTCGCCGGGTCAGTACCAGGTAAACGGTTACGGAAATCCAGCGCGGTATATCCACATAGATGTTGTACGTATTCATCAGCTGCGCCCAGCGTGGCCCCTCTTTAGCGGGTAAGACCCCCAGAAAAACCCCCGCCATGAATATCCAGACGATGAGGCAGGCACCCCAATCCAGAATCACCGTGTAAAATTGGAGCCGTTCGCGGTTGCCCAGCCGAAAGGCCGGATCGAGCACCGACCGAGCGTAGAAATAGAGGAGCGGCCCAATGGGCATAGCCATCACCAGCGGAAGGTAGGTTACAGCCAGGTCTATCCAGCGGTTAGTAAGGGGAATGCTCGTGGCCAGACTCATCAGGGCCAATAGCCCAATCAGCACCGCCAGCAGCCGGTTCGACAGGGGGTTGCCGTTACGGTTAAGCCATAGTAGCCCCGCCAGAATAAAACCCTGTAGTGAACCCAACAGCAACACGAGATCGAACGGGGCGATGGTCATGGCTCAGGAACGGTTTACTCCCACTCAATCGTAGCCGGAGGTTTAGAGGAAATATCGTACACCACCCGGTTCACGCCCTTTACGCGGTTGATAATTTCGTTCGACACGTCGGCCAGAAACTCGTAGGGTAGGTGCGCCCAGTCGGCGGTCATTCCGTCAACACTGGTTACGGCCCGCAGCGCCACCACGCGCTCGTAGGTGCGTTCATCGCCCATGACTCCCACCGACTGCACGGGTAGGAGCATGGCCCCCGCCTGCCATACCTGATCGTAGAGATTGGCCTGTTTCAGCCCGTTGATGAACAGCGCGTCCACCTCCTGCAAAATCTGCACTTTCTCCCCGGTCACGTCGCCCAGGATTCGGATGGCGAGGCCGGGGCCGGGGAAGGGGTGACGACCCAGAATGGCGTGGGGCAGGCCGAGCGATCGACCAACGGCGCGTACCTCGTCTTTAAAGAGGGTGTTGAGAGGTTCAACCACGCTCAGTTTCATGAAATCGGGCAGGCCGCCCACATTGTGGTGCGATTTGATGGTGGCCGATGGCCCTTTCACTGACACCGACTCAATGACATCGGGGTAAATGGTGCCTTGCCCTAACCAGGCTACACCTTCAATGAGGTGCGCTTCCTGATCGAATACGTCGATGAAGGTCTTGCCAATGGCTTTACGTTTGGCTTCGGGGTCGGTCAGGTTGGCCAGGGCAGTGTAGAACTGATCGCGGGCATCTACGCCTTTCACGTTCAGACCCAGGGTTTTGTAACTGTCCAATACTTCGGCAAACTCGTCTTTGCGGAGTAGGCCGTTATCCACAAAAATGCAGTACAGGTTGTCGCCAATGGCCCGCTGAATGAGCGTAGCGGCTACCGACGAGTCAACCCCACCCGATAGACCCATGACCACTTTGTCGGTGCCGATTTTTGCTTTTAGCGCGGCCACTGTTGTTTCCACAAACGACTCGGCGGTCCAGTTCTGGCTACAGCCACAAATGCCTGCGACAAAGTTACTCAGCAACGTTTTACCCTGGAGCGAGTGGGTTACTTCGGGGTGAAACTGAATCCCGAAAGTGGGTTCGCTCCGCATCTGAAAAGCGGCTATCGGCACCGTGTCGGTCGAGGCAATCAGGTCGAAACTATCGGGGATTTGGGTGATGGTATCGGCATGTGACATCCAGACCTGCGAGTGCGGGTCGATGCCGGTGAGTAGTGGGTTGGTCGCGTCGGCGGTACTCAGTTTAGCCCGGCCATACTCACGGATACTCGACGCTTTCACCTCGCCCCCGGCCAATTGTGCCATCAGTTGCGCTCCGTAGCACACGCCCAACACGGGTACTTTCTGGCGGAAAAGGGCCAGGTCAACCATTGGCGCGTCGGCATCGCGCACAGAGCAGGGGCTACCTGACAGGATAACCCCTTTAATGTTTTCAGACAGTGCAGGAAAGTGATTGTAGGGATGAATTTCGCAGTAAACGTTCAGTTCGCGCACCCGGCGGGCAATGAGTTGGGTATATTGCGAACCAAAATCTAAGATCAGAATTTGCTCGGTGGCCATGATAGGTCTCTAAAATGCAAAGGTAAAGCATTTTAGGATGCTGGCAAGGATTTACGGTCTTCGCATCACCGCCACCCCCGAAATCTCGACGTTAGCCCTGGAGGGTAGGTCGGCCACGGCCACGCAAACACGAGCAGGCAACTGGGCCGTGGTGAAGTACGTACGATATACAGCGTTGATGGCTTCGTACTGTTTCATGTCTT
>JBBQUC010000345.1:0-5057 GCA_038212815.1 Cytophagales bacterium | reverse complement strand
CAGGAGGATTTTTACGACCTCATGGAAGAGCGGGGCGAAATTCTCCGCAGTATCATCCGCACCCTCAGTGGCCGTATCCGTCGGCTTAATGAAAAACTAACCAAGGAAGCGTCGGCAACACCGGGAGAGTAGCCCGCACACTACCAGATATATACCCGTTACTGCCACTTATAAACCTAACCGCACCGCACACAAATTGAGGCCCTTGGGCAATGAGTAGCCTGGTAGTTTTGGTGAATGCTAAACCAAACAGCTATGAAACTACCTATTTCGGATCAATACATTATGGGGCGGACTTCCGCCGAGTACCAACGCCTGCGTGTGCAGGCACTTGCCTGGGAACCCGCCACGCAACGGGCGTTAGAGGCAGTGGGCATTCGCCCCGGCATGAGTTGCCTCGATGCGGGCTGTGGGCCGGGCGAAGTGATGCGGCTCTTGGGCACACTGGTTGGCCCAACAGGCCATGTAACGGGGATTGATATGGATACGGTGATTGGCGCAGAAGCCCTTAGTGTGCTGACGGAAACCGTTGGCCCCCAGTTTAGCTTCCACGGGGTAGACCTCGAAACCCTGCCTGAGCTACCCAATGGCCCTTACGACCTCGTGTATGCCCGCCTGACAATACTCCACCTGAAGAATCCCAAAAAAGTACTCCAGCATTTATGGGCTTCAGTGAAACCAGGCGGCACCTTATTGATTCAGGATTACGACGTGCATTATACCCACGTATATCCGGCCCACCCGCTCTTCGACGAATTTGATAAAGTGCTATTCGGGGTTTTAGAGGCTGGTGGCAGAGATGCGCAGATTGGTAGCCGGATGCCCCACCTGTTCGTCGATGCGGGCGTTGGTGAACCCACCGGCACTGATGTTTATGGCCTTATTGAACCCCTGCGGCAGTTTTACCCAATGCTCCTGGCTAGCTATCGGAGTATCTTGCCCATTGCCCTCCAGCTCGGACTGACAACCAAAGAACAAAGTGAGCAATTTTTGACCGGACTACCCGAACTGGCAAATGGCCCAGTGTATTATACAGCTCGCTGGCCGCTGATGATTGCCACCTGGAAGCAAAAACTATGACTGTTAGCTAGTGCATCCCTGACGCAGGTATTGGAATATTGAGTATCTTGGCAACACCTTCTACCCCATTGCCTACTCTAGTCCACCCTACTCCACTGTTCCCTCCTGCGTCATGGGTCTGATTTTACTGCATACGCATTCCATCATGGCCTTTATTCTGGCTACCACCCAGGTCGGAATGCTTACTTATTTGCTCAGGCTGCGGCATAAAACGCTGATTCGTCGGTGGATGATTGCCAACTACGTAGCCTCTATTGTGTGGCAACTCGATCAGACCGTACGGTTCAGCCTTCACCCGTCGGCCACGGGTAGCCTGCCGTATAAACTGGAAACGGTATTTGTCTATAGCCCGGCTCTGGCTCTGCTTATGCTTACCTACTTTCAGTTGCTCTACCTCTTTCTCGACCAACCCCTGGAGCGCGAACGCCGGATTATGGTGCGCATCGTTATTCCGATTGCCGTGAGCCTGGTGGCCCTCAATGCCTGGAACGAGTTTGGTAACAACAGTAACCTGTTCCTCTTTCAGCTCTTATCGTTTGTCTATGGCCTGCTCACCAACATCTGGGCCTTAGTTATTTGCCTGCGCAAAGCCCGGCTTCTGAAACGTCATAATCCCAAAGCAGCCACCGCGCACTATGCTCTGGCGTGGGTAAACGGGGGGTTTATATGTATGTGCCTGATGGCCGTAGGCTTCGGTTTTTACAGCCCCGTGGGGTACTGGTCCTTCTTTATTTTCATCTGGCTCTGCAACATTGCTCAAATTGTTATCTACATCAGTTTCTCGGCAGTACCAGCCAGTTTTCAGGTTAAAGTGGCGGGGTTCAGCTTTGTGAGCATCATTACTTTCCTGACAGTGGTCACGCTGGTATTTTTTCCACCCCTGCTGCCCAGCGAGTTAACAGCCCGCCTGTCGCAGCAATCGGGGCTGGCCAAAATGTTTGCCATTATTGGGGGAGCCACCCTATTTGTGGTGCTGGTGCTGCCTGGCCTGCTGCGCCAAACCCTCACCGACCCTGTCAATCGGTTGCTGGCAGGGGTGCAGCAAGTCAACGACGGCGACCTTACCGCGCAGGTGCCGGTCGGCTCTCCCGATGAGATTGGCGATCTGACCCTGCATTTCAACCGCATGACCCAATCCCTCCGGCGGGCGCAGGACCAACTGCGCGAGTACGCCGAAACACTCGAAGGTCGGGTAATGGAGCGCACCGCCGAGTTAGAACAATCGTTAACCTCCCTCCGCATCACCCAGGATCAATTGATTCATCAGGAGAAAATGGCGAGCCTGGGTGAACTAACGGCGGGGATTGCCCACGAGATTCAGAACCCCCTCAACTTTGTCAATAACTTCTCGAAGCTCAGCGTGAGGATGCTTTACGAACTGACCGACGAAGTGACAGCCAACCATCCTACCGATGCCCTGGCCATTGCCGACGAACTAGCAGATAATCTCCAGAAAATCAGCCATCATGGTGGACGAGCCAGCAGCATTGTGCGGGGTATGCTGGAACACAGCCGCAGCACCCCCGGCGAACGCCAGCCTACCGACCTCAACACCCTCTGCGCCGAGTATCTGCACCTGGCCTACCAGGGCATGAAGGCCAAACAAGCCGATTTCAATGTACAACTCCTCACTAATTACGACCCAGCTATAGGCTTGGTTACCCTGGTGCCGCAGGATATTGGCCGGGTGCTGCTCAACCTGTTCAACAACGCCTTTTATGCCGTTCATGAAAAACAGAAATCAGACATTAACGACTATAAACCAACCATTCGCGTCAGCACAGACCATTCTGAATCAGGCGTAGAAATTCGGGTTGCCGACAACGGTGGAGGCATACCCGACGCGGTGAAGGCCAAGATATTCCAGCCTTTTTTCACCACCAAACCTACCGGCAGCGGCACGGGTTTGGGCCTGAGTTTAGCCTACGACATTATCACCAAAGGGCATGGCGGCACTATTGAGGTGGAGAGTGCGGAGGGCCAGGGTACCACATTTATCGTAAAATTGCCCAAAATGCAGTAGCTTTCAGTGTCAACCTATACTCCACTCAGCATGGACCCAGTTATCCAAACCATCCCGATCAACGGCGTTACTTATCACCTGCCCGCTACCACCGACGACGTGCGGTTTCTGGTCGATGAGGCTCACCGTACCCATGCCGTTCTGTGCCTGCGCGGATCGGCCCACTCGCGCCCACTCATCAGCCGACTCGAAGCTGAACCCAACCGGATATATCTGCTCCTATCGAAGATGAGGGCCGTTACTTTCGATGATGCCCGGCAGCGGGTGACTGTGCAGGGCGGCTGTCACCTCGGCCTAGACCCACAAGACCCCACGCAGACCTCCACCCGCGAGAACTCCCTGCTGTATCAACTCGACCGGCACCGTACTGACCCTGCTCATCCACTGCGGGGCTGGGCCATTCCCGACCTCGGCGGGATAACGCACCAGACCGTCGGTGGATTTTTGTCCACCGGCTCATCGGGCAGCTCCCTCGATTATGCGTTTAATGAGCAGTTGGTTAGCCTAACCCTGGTGACAGGCGAACCTACCGGCGCACAGGTACAGACCTTTACCAAACCCAGCCCCGACAATCCCGACGATCCATTTTATGCCGTAGGGGTGGGGCTAGGCCAGTTTGGTGTCATTGTATCGGCCACGTTTCAGTGCGTCGATAGCTTCAATATAGTGGGGCAGGAATCCGTAACAAGAGTGGCCGATTGCCCCATCGACCTCTTTGGTGAACAGCCACAACGCCAAAGTCTGGACTCTTTTTTCAGAGATATACCCTACAAACGCATGATGTGGTGGCCCCAGAAAGGGGTTGATAAAATAGTAGTCTGGAAAGCGAACCCAATTGCTGTTACGCCTGATTTCACCCCCAAACCGTATCAGGAAGTACCCGAGGTAAAGATTATTGGCATCGAAACGCCCATTCCCGCCGAACTAGCAGCCGACCTGATGCTGACGGGGTTTGGTACCATTCCGTTTTTTGTACGACGGTGGCTGGGCAACTCTCCGGTAGCTGACTTTATCCTGTCCTTTGGTCGCGATAAACTCGTGCCACTGCTGCTGAACCTGTTTGTACCCGAAGATGGCCCGGATGGCCCACAACTGTTTCGGGATGTATGGTATAAGGGTATTCCGATGGACGACCGCATGAGTGATGTACTCATCCCGGTCTTCTTTACCGAACTTTGGTTTCCGCTCGAACGAGGCCCGGAAGTACTCCGAACTCTGCGCGATTTTTTTGCCATGGACCCCGTCCATGCCGGTACGTTTTGTTACGAGATTTACGGGGCTAAAGCTAGCCGGTTCTGGCTGAGTCCGGCCTACGAGACCGATGTCTTTCGGATCGACATGTTCTGGTTTGCCAACAACTACGGCTCCCCTGAAGACGAGTTTTACCCCGTGCTATGGCGGCTGCTCGAACCACTTCATTTCCGGCCACACTGGGGTAAATTTCTGCCTGCCAGCTACAGCAATCAGGGGTCTACGTACCTGCACGACCACTATCCGAAATTTGAGCAGTGGCTTCATCTACGCGAGCAACTGGACCCGCATCAGGTTTTTGTGAGCGATTATTGGCGGGGTCACCTCGGTATTGATCCGCCAGTACAACCGGCTTAGCCTATTTCTTGCTACCTTGCTTCCATGAAACCAGCCCTACGCTTCTTTTTAGTTCTGATCCTTACAACCTGCTTTTTCGGCAATATCCAGTTGGTAGCCCAGTTGACACCAGTGGCCACTGCCGACAGTACTAGCCGGAGCCGACCGCTCTTTGCCAGCGATAGTGTGCTTACATTTACACTGACTGCCAACCTGCGTACCCTGCTGCGCGACCGGGGCACCAATCCGACTACGCATCCGGCCGTGCTGACTTATACCAACGACCAAAAACAGGCCCTAGCCCTACCCCTGATGGCTAGTGTGCGGGGTAATTTCCGGCGGAGTGCGGTCAACTGCACGTTTCCGC
>JBBQUC010000344.1:0-5071 GCA_038212815.1 Cytophagales bacterium | reverse complement strand
CTGTATGGTCGTGTGGGCAGGTTCCATCTGTTATCAATTCTGTCATCGTCAACCATAGCGTCACTATTCCAGCCATCTATACAGCCATTGCCCTGCGGCTAACCTATGGAACAGGCAGCAAACTAATTTTCAGCGAAGGAGCGCGGTTGCGACTGGGGCCGTAACTGGAAGGAATAGCCAGGGCAAACAAGCAGAGGGCCGACAGGTATTGGGGTAAAGCTTTGCTACTACCTATCCACACCATTTTTTTATCAGTTGTTCGCCTTTACCGGCCTACTTGCACCATGATGAAGTTACCAATAGTGAGGTATCACACACGGGAAAAATACGGTAGTAAATACGGGAAATTTCCCGTGGTTTTGTACTCCTCAATCAGTGACCTTTGTTGCAGTTAATTCACTCGTTTAAACACACAGCCGCATGAAAATCAGTTCTTTTGTACTTGTATTGGCTGGCCTATGCTCCATACAGGCTCTTGCCCAAACTGCCGGCCCTATCGACCCGGCTATTCTGGCCGCCAACCAGACCTTTATGCAAGCCTATGGGCAGGGTGCCACTGCTATGGGCGACCTTTACGCCAGCGATGCCCAACTGTTTCCGCCCAACGGAGCCGTGATAAACGGCAATGCGGCCATTACGCCCGTCTGGAAAAGCGCATTTGATAGTGGAGTCAAGAAAGTGACACTGGAAACGACCGAGACTGAGAAAGCGGGCGACCGCATTATTGAAACGGGCCGCTATACGCTGGCGGGTGCCGATGGTAAGCCCATGGATACGGGCAAGTACATTGTAGTCTGGAAAAAAGAAAACGGCACCTGGAAACTCTACCGTGACATTTGGAACACCAGCATGACCCCGAAGTAAGGATTTGGCCCGTGGCTTTCCGACTTGATTCACGCACCAGACTAATGCCGCACACATCCACACCATTTTATAGTATACCATCAGATATAAGTCGCTGACTATAAGCCCTCTTTAATAAACATTTACCCGGTGGCGTTTCCGTTTTGGCAGGGGGGGGTTGATTCAGGTGAGATGCGGTGGTGGGTGGCCTGCTCGTAGGCGTAGCAGAGTTTAATGAGCATTGGTTCGCTATAAGGCCTACCAAAAAACTGTAACCCCGCTGGTAAACTACCATACGTAAATCCCATAGGCACTGTGAACGCAGGAAAGCCCGTTGGGGGCGCGAGGGCATTATTGTTGGTACCAGAAGGCGTGTTCAAATCGCCAATGAGCCGGGGCGGATAGCTAAACGAGGGATATACCAGTACATCGACCCGGGCGGAGTCCATAGCCCGGAGCAGGAGTTGGCGGAGTTGTTGGCGTAGGGCCAGGTTTTTCTGCCAGCCTTTGTGCTTTTCGGGAGCTAGCGTATCTGCGTTAGCATCGAGTAGGAATTTTTCCAGAAAGGGGTGATACTGCTTCGATTTGATGATAGACCCCAGGGTTTTGTGCGGAGCATTAGGCCCCAGAGTGGCCAGATAGTTGTTAAAATCGCGCCGGAGTTGCGGAATCGTATCGGATGACTTGTTAAGGGTATCGACCTGCGGCACCCTGACCGAGTCGATGATGATAGCCCCGGCAACCCGTAACTCGTCGAGGGCATTATTGAATAGAGCCGCTACCTGGGGGTCAGCCTTGGGTAGGCTACAGAGTTGCCGAAAAACGCCTATTCTGGCTCCTTTCAGACCATTATTATCCAGAAATGCCCGGTAACTCGCCGGAATTTTACCCTGACTTTGCCGCGTTACCGTATCCGCTTTGTCGTAGCCCACAATCACATCCAGCACCCGCACGGCATCTTCTACCGTCCGGCAAATAGGGCCACCGGTATCATTGGTGAGGGCAAGCGGTGCAATGCCGTCTCGGCTGATCAGTCCCAGGGTACACCGGAACCCTACTAAACTCTGGTGAGCGGCTGGGCCGCGAATGGAACTACCCGTATCAGTACCCAAGCCAATGGTGCCAAAATCGGCGGCTACGGCTGCGGCTGTTCCGCCACTCGACCCCGCCGTGGTCCGCCGGGTATCATATGGATTTCGGGAGTAACCGGGCAGGATAGAACTCACCGAAAAATTACCGGATTGTGCAAACTCAGCCAGGTTCGACTTGGCAATAATGATAGCCCCGGCCTCGCGCATTTTCCGAACCACAAAGGCATCGTCGGGCGGAATCGAGTTTTTCATGGCCAGGGTGCCGTTGGTAGTGGGCATGTCGTAGGTGTCATAATTGTCTTTCACAATTACCGGAATGCCGTGCATCGGCCCTACAAATTTACCCGTGGCGGTATAGAGCGAATCGAGCCGACGGGCTTCGGCCAGTGCCTTTGGATTCACCAGAATCAGGGCATTGATAAACGGCCCCTGTTTGTCGTAGGCCTCAATCCGGCGAGGTACAGTTGCACCAGTCGGGTGGCAGTTAAAGAGCCGTGTTGCATGGCCTCATGCAGGCTGGTAATGGTGGATTCGCGCAGTTTTTTCGGCGAGAACGACTGACCGTGGGCCACTATGACAACCCAAAGTAAGGTAAGTACTACTAACGACAGGTTTTTTTTCATAAATAGCCAGTGAATGCGGGAAGTCTCAAGTCGCTAAAAAGGGGTGGGGTTCTACCCGTTCCGCTCCCGGGCTTCGGCCAGCTTCCACCAGGGGAGGTCGTGATACGTATCAGGGTGGATTAAACCCGTTTTTAAACAATTGAGAGGATATCCAGCAAAGCCTGCAATCGTATAATTTTTATGCCTCGATAAGGGTTAAGAATGAGAAGGTCATTTTTATCACCCGTGATTAAGTAGTCAGCCTGAGCATCTATAGCTAAAGCCAATAAATAATTGTCATTAGGTCGGGACTATCAGTAACCACTGTTGAGGCAATAATGATAGTAAGCCGCGCTTTGATCACTTCTAAAAATAAAGCTGCTTCATGCAGCGTAACATACTTTCTGAATTATTCTCATAATGGCTGGTTAGCCCGCTTTTCGCTCCGGTATGCTTTAATTTCAGCCATAATCTCAGCTTCTGTCAAATCTGCCTCCGTTTGTGGCAGTTGGCGGTCTAATTTATTCCATAAATCAATCCATGTTGGTTCGGGAGTTTTGACTGTTAAGATTCCCAAATCGACCAGATCGTCAATAAGTTTGCGTGCTTTCTCTGTTTTGAGTTCAATCGTGAGCGTTTCCATGCCAAAGCGGTTTTATCAAAGATACTACCTATTCGCCAAACACTAGTACCGCCCCTCGTTCCGCTCCCGGGCTTCGGCCAGCTTCCACCAGGGAAGCCAGGGTTGGTCGTGGTGTTCGTAGTGATACCCAAAAAAGTAGCAACTCACAAAGGCCCAGGCATGGTTGAGTCGTTGACTGCGGGCGTTGTGGGGTGGGTTGTGGTGATTGCCCCGGTGGGGCAGATAGGTGCCGAAATAGAACAACTGAAACGTGCTCAACACGGCAGGCACCATCCAGAATAGAATCAGATTTTCCATTGGAAACCACAGTTTCAGCAGGTTATAGGTCGCGGCCATCGCCACAATCTGCCAGACAGATATATAGCTCCGGGCAAAGTCCAGAAACCAGAGCAGCACGTTTGGGTTTCCCCGATGGTAGTCAGGGTCATGGTCGGTGGCGGCATGGCGGTGGTGCAGGTGGTGGCCCGTCGTGAGTTTAGTGAAGTTGTTAAACGCAAAGAGGGCAGTGGCCACCGCGCCAATCCAGTAGTTCAGCCGTTTGTGGTTAGGAGCTACCACACCATGAATGGCATCGTGAGCAGTGATGAATACGCCTGTGTACAGGTGGGTTTGCACCAGCACAAACCCATACACCAGCGGGTTGCTCCACGCAATGGGGTAGTGGAGCAGAAACGCCAGCAGCCCGGCCCAGACGGTCAGAATAGCCCCGGCAATCCAGATGCCCCGATTGCCAATCTGGGTGGGGGTATGCGCTACGGCGTTGCTTGTCATGGGATAAATAGAGACATTTCCTTAACACGCCAACGGTTTACCAGCTAAATTTGTTCGCTACTTTTGGCTACTCATTAACCTAACTGCCCTATGCGTTTTGGTACGTTACTCGCTATCGTCGGCTGCTCGTTCTTCTTTATCGACACTACCCCGGCACAGTCTGTTAAAAATACGCCTGTTTCATCTGGTTCTATAGCCCGGCCCAAACTGGTGGTCGGTATCGTGATCGACCAGATGCGGTACGATTACCTCTACCGCTACTACAACAAATACGGGAATGGCGGCTTTAAGCGGATGATGACCGAGGGGTTCAACTGCCGTAATACCCATTACCACTATGCCGCTACCTACACCGGCCCCGGCCATGCGGCTATTTATAACGGCTCGGCACCCGCCCTGAGCGGGATTGTCGGCAACGATTTTTATGACCGTAAACTGGGCCGACTGGTGTATTGCGCCGAAGATACCAGTGTGCAAACGGTGGGCAACAGCGGTACGGCGGGTAAAATGTCGCCCCGGAATATGCTGGTCACCTCCATTGGCGATCAGCTCAAACTGGCCACCGACGGGCGGGCCAAAGTAATTGGTATTGCCCTGAAAGACCGGGGGGCTATTTTGCCCGTGGGCCATGCCGCTAATGCCGCCTACTGGTTCGACTCGAAAGATGGGAACTGGATTTCCAGCACGTTTTATCAGGCCGATTTGCCCCAGTGGGTGAAGGACTTCAATGCCCGCCAACTGCCGGAGGCTTACATTAATCAGACCTGGGAGCCAACCCTGCCACTAGCCCAATACACCGAAAGCACCACCGACGACCAGCCCTTTGAAGCTGGTTTGCCCGGTGAGTCGAAAGCGGTGTTTCCCCACTCGTTTGTGACTATTGCGGGTAACCCTAAATACGAGGTGTTACGGGCCTCACCTTATGGCGATCAACTGACCAAAGAGTTTGCTTTGGCCGCGCTGAAAGGCGAACAGTTGGGGAAAGACGATGTGACAGATTTACTGGCTGTGAGCTTCTCCTCGCCCGATTACATTGGCCACTCATTTGGTACCCACGCCCTAGAAACCGAAGACAACTACCTGCGGCTCGACCGCCAGTTGGCCGACCTGCTAACCCAACT
>JBBQUC010000343.1:0-5092 GCA_038212815.1 Cytophagales bacterium | reverse complement strand
GCTTACCCGCTTCGTACTGTTTTTCCAGCACCGACAACGGGTTGGGGTCTTTGGCCGCCTTGATCGCCCCTTCAGCCTCGGCCATCAAACTGGGAATCCCGCCATACCCACTGGCCCGGTGAATCAACTCGCCGTTGGAGGCCACATAGAGCGAGGTGGGATAGGCTTGCACCTCGTATTGTTTAGCAACGGCAATCCCTTCACCTTTTTCGGCATCTAGCTGGTAGTTGATAAAATTGGCGTTGAATAGCTGGCCTACCTGCGCATTCGGGAAAGCTTCTTTAGCCATAATTTTACAGGGGCCGCACCAGCTTGTGTAGATGTCCACAAAAACGGGTTTGTTTTGTCGGTTGGCCTCGGCGAGTGCCTCCTTCCAAGAGCCAATGAAAAAGTGTACCCCCGCTGGGTCATCAAGTCGGGGAGCTGCACTTCGGACAGTAAACGCGGCCAGGTATAGGGCTAGCCAGAGGAGTGGCGTTTTCATGAAAATAGAGCGTTGACAAGACGTGTAACCTGAAACTGAATAGAACGTAAGGTAGGTAAACAGCTTCGGTTTACGAGATTCTTAGTACATTTGGTCGTAAAAAATTACCCTGCGAAGGGATATTCTTTCACTTATCCGTGTCCAATGAAACCAACCCGTCGCGAATTTATCCGAACAGCCGCCCTCACCGGGGCCGCCACTACCCTTGCCCCCCCCCGGCTCAGTCAGGCCCAACGCCCGCCCGCCGATGTAGTACGGCTGGGGTTTATTGGCGTAGGGATGAGAGGCCGAAACCACATTGAACAGGCTCTTTTCCGCAATGATGTGGTGATTCCGGCAATCTGCGACGTGGACCCCGACAGTATTGCCCGCGCCACGGGTCTGATTCAGAAAGCGGGGCGTAAACTGCCGGAAGTCTATTCGGGTGGTTCCGAAGCGTTTCTAAAAATGCTCCAGCGCGACGACCTCGACGGGGTGGTGATTGCTACCCCTTGGGAGTGGCACGTGCCGATGGCAGTAGCCACCATGAAAGCGGGCAAATATGCCGCCGTGGAGGTATCGGCCACGGTAACCCTGCAAGAATCGTGGGATTTGGTGAACACCTCCGAAAAAACGGGTATGCCCTGCATGATTCTGGAGAACGTGTGCTACCGGCGCGATGTGCTGAGTGTGCTGAACATGATTCGGCAGGGTCTGTTCGGCGAGATGACCTACGCCCATTGTGGGTACCAGCATGACCTCCGTGAAGTGAAATTCAACGATGGCAAACAGGCCTACGGCGGAGGAGTCGAGTTTGGCGCGAAGGGCTACTCCGAAGCCCGCTGGCGTACGCAGCATTCGGTTGACCGTAACGGCGACCTCTACCCGACCCACGGCCTCGGCCCGGTGGCGCACTGGCTCGATATTAACCGGGGCAATCGGTTTGTGCGGCTCACCAGCATGGCCACCAAAAGCCGGGGATTGCACAAATATGTGGTGGATAAAGGCGGAGCCAACCATCCCAATGCATCGGTGCACTTCAAACTCGGCGACGTGGTGACGACCATGATCGAGTGCGCCAATGGCGAGAACATCATGATTATTCACGACACCAACTCACCCCGGCCTTACTCGCTGGGGTTCCGGGCGCAGGGCACCGAGGGTATCTGGATGGACGATAATGACATGATTTATCTGGAAAAGCACAGCCCAAAGCCCCACAGTTGGGAGCCGTTTGCCCAGTATCAGGAGCGATACGACCATCCCCTCTGGAAACGCCACGCCCAAACCGCCGAAAACGCCGGGCATGGTGGCATCGATTTTTTTGTGTTGCGGGCGTTTATCGAGGCCGTAAAAGCCAAAGGCCCTGTCCCGATTGATGTCTATGATGCTGCCGTCTGGAGTGCCATTAGCCCGCTGTCAGAACAGAGCATTGCCGGGGGCAGTAAGGCCGTCGATATACCCGATTTCACACGGGGAAAATGGCAGACGAACAAACGTATCTTTGGCCTGACTGATTTGTATTAACGGTCATGAAACCTGCCCATAAAGCTAAAACACCGCAAGAGCGATTGGATCGCGGATTTGGGGCTAACTTTACAGGCAAAAGCGGTATCATTCAGCCGTTATGATGGGTATATTGATAGTATGACATAAAAAGGCAACCCTGGTCAGGGTTGCCTTTTTAGATGAATTTATTTCACTCGTTTTACCGATGGTTGAACCGGAAAATCCAGGCGGGAATGCCCGTGAGTTTACCGAGGCTATCGGCATTGGTTTGCGCGTCGGTCAGTTGGGTGGTGCCTACAGCGGCTACTTTATACAATTGCCCGGTTTTGGCGGGAATAATGATGTAGGCATCGGTATAGCCCGCTTTGTGGAGGGTGCGCCGGAAGCGTAGGGCATTGGGCTTGCTGGCAAAACTGCCTGCCACCACCACAAAATTAAGCGCAGCTATCCTGGCTTTTACCTCGCGCCGAAGACTCATGCGTTTCACTGCAGCCAGCCGCTTTTCAGCCGACGATACAGGTACTGCCGCCACCTCAGCCGGTTTTACAGGATTTACCGTTGTTTTTACCACCGGTACACTAGCCGATTTTATGGCCACAGTCACCTTGTTATCGGGAATAGCCGGGGCAGGCGTAGCTATAACCGCCGGGCTGCTCATAGCTACCGTGGGTTCGGGGGTTGGGATATGAGTCAGGGGGAATTTCGGCGTGGCAGCCGCCGGAGGGGTTATCAGTGTCGGCAGTCGCAGCAGCGACCCTGGGCTGACACTACTTTGCAGCAACTGGCCGGGGTGCATCACCGAGTAATACCCCACAAACCCCAAAGAGCCAACCAGCACAGCCGCAGCCGCCCACCGCCAAACCAGTTGCCGACGCGGCTGCAGGGGCAGTATGGTTCCCCCCTCCTGATCGACGGATAATGCCGGTTCGGTTAGTACGGTCTCCGACAAGTCATTAGTCAGGGCCAGGGTAGGCAGTACAGCCTCAAGCCGGGTAACCGAAATGGGTGGCAGGCCAAAGGAGTCGCCATTGAAGTTATGCCGCAATTCGGGGTCGAACCCCAGGCGATTTTCCTCATTTAGGGTAAACAGGCCAATACCCGGCAACGTGTACCCATTGGTGGCTCCCTGCCGTACCTCAGCCGCAAACTGCCCGATCCGCCGGTTGGCCTCCTCGCGGGTACAGTCATCGTGCAGCATCACATAATTGGCCAGAATCCCGTCGTCGAGCCGAAGGGCTTCGTTAAAGGCAACCTGTTTACGGGGGGGCAGGTATTGCCCGGTTGCCGGGGTAAACTGGGCGGGTGCGGCATGGATCAAAAACGCCCCTAAATCGCCAACCACAATGCAGTCGTACTGATAGAGAAGCTTTCGGAGATACTGGCCTACGGGTGTCATAAGGGGTTGGGCATTAGAACGAATAACTGATTCCGCCCTGAAAGTTAAGTCCCTGCACTTTATAATACAAATACCGCTGGTAGTTCTGCCCCAGAATGTTATTCAGGGCAACAAATGCCCCAACCTGCTTGCCCAGAAAATAATCAATTTTCAGGTTCAAATCGGTAATGGCGGGCAGTGTGATAGTCTGCCCTGTTACGAAATTGCGCCCCCGGATACCTTCGTACACGTAGAAATCAGCGGTGATGAATAGCTTCCTATTCAAAATATAGCTGTTGCTCCATTGCGCGGCCGTGCGGGGGCGGCCCCAGGGTTCGTCAAGCCGGTCAAGGGTGTAGCGGAAAAAGTCGGCTTTCAGCATGGAGCGGAATTTATCTTTCAGATTATACCCCAGTTGCGCCGAAATGGTCAATACCTTCGCGTTGCCCCCATCGTAGAGCACAAAGAATTTGGTGGTATCAGGCCAGGTATTATTGAACGCATAAAAATTACGGTACTGGGCGTACGACACCTTGCCTTCGTACGTAAACCCGGCTCCCATCTCTCCTTTAGACCCCCCATAGATATCCAGTGACTTAACAGTGTTAACCAATGGGGTTTGTGGCGATAGCCACCGGTTTTCGTTCAGCAGAGACCGCAGAGTATTCCGGTTAATATCGCCATCGATGCCGGCAAAGAAATGGATGTTTCCGGTGGGTACTACATCGAGGTTCACCACCGGAAACGCCAGGGTAGTATTTACCCCTAATCGCTTATCCGTCTCGTTCACGGCGTTTAGGGCTACAGTAGCGGTAAACAGCGGTGAGGTGTATTTAAACGCGGGCCGTACCCGAAACAGGTTGCGGTTATCGACCGGGCCATCGGTGCGCTGGGTCACGTAGGCATCGGCACTAACCAGAGCCACCACATTGTCGGTAATCCCCACCGATCCGTTGAAATTTGTCCCCCAGTCAACCTCACTGGCGGCATAATAATCGGTCAGGGCCGTGATGCCCGTACGCAGGGAATAGTCGATGGCGTTCTCACTGTTGATATTCTCGATGCCAATAGTGGCTCGAAATGTATTAAGTCGCTGCCGCAGCGAATCGCGGTTGGGTTTATCGAGCGGTTTAGCCGACGATGTTAGATCATTCACAGCCGACTTATAGCCATAGAAATAATACTGGTCGCGGTCATATCCCACCGAACCGGTAATTTTAAACGCATCGGTCAGGTACTTACCGGCTAGTTTCAGCCGAGTTTCGCTCTGCGCCGAGTTCCCCCCATCGACCGGGCCAATAGACGACGACAGATGGCGCAGGGAGATTTCGGCTCCGTAGTTTGGCTGGCTGTTCAGGCCCACAAACCCTTCGCCCAGAAATGTGCCGTAATTACCTGCCCCTACTTTCACGTAATTGGTATAAACGGGAGCCGCTTCGGGCTGGGTGGCGGTGGGGGACAGCACATTCAGTTGAATCCGGGGGTCACCAATGGTCAGTTTGCGATCCTGAAACTCGTAGGTCATCTTGCGGGTCTCAGTGTTCGCCTTCGCGGATGGAATTTTAGTAAAGATCCGGCTGGCGGGGGGCAGGTCAATTTTACGGCTTTTCTCTACCTTAATTTCCTGATTGTCAACCTCCCCTTCTTTGGCAGGCGGGCGGGTTGGGCGCGTAGGCTGCTGGGCCAACACGGGAAGAGAGATCACCAGAAACAGGGTGATTGTATTGATGAGGTTGCGAGCCATT
>JBBQUC010000342.1:0-5097 GCA_038212815.1 Cytophagales bacterium | reverse complement strand
CTAGCATCCTTGCGACACAGGAAACGCTTTGGCGAGGGTTTCGACTCTTTCCGGTAACTTTACCCCATGTATTTGTACAACGACCACGCCCGATTTATCTCTATCCTTTCTGACTACGGCTTCAAAGTAACCTTCGGCAACGAGACTGACACCCGATTTTTGCGAAAGGCATTACAGGCTCTGATTCAATCGCCGGTAGCCATTGCCCGTGTTGAATTTATTGAAAGTGAGATTCCGGGTCTAACTAGAGACAGCCGGAGCGGGGTTTACGATATAGCCTGTGTTGATGAAATGGGTAATCAGTTCATTGTTGAGATGCAATTGAGCAAGTACCCCGACTTTATTCAACGGATGAAGTTTTATTCGTTTTATCGGCTTAACACGCTGGTTCGGAAGGGCAAGTACAAGTTTGAGGGTTTGCCAAAAATTTACTGCATCGGTATTTTGGCGGTCAATATCTTTTCTGACATTGCTGATTATCATAATGTTGCCACGCTGAGAAACGAAAAAGGTGAACTGATTGATGACCAGACTACGTTTATTACGGTAGAATTGGCTAAATTTAAAAAGCGGTTAGCTAACGTGCAAAGCGACTTGGACAAACTCATTTATACGATGAAAACAACGCATAAAACAACCAAACCTAAGCAGTTCCCCCAGTTCTGGAATGAGGAATGGTTAGAAGCGGCCATCAAAGAGTTAGACACCCGGCAGATGTCTCCTGAAAAGCGGATGGCTTATGAAATGACCCTTTCAGCCAATGCACTGGCGATTGAGAACGAAAATAGGAAGATTCAGGAAGCCAGAGAAGCCGAAAATTTGGCAGTCAAAACGGAAGCTATAACAAAAGCTCTAAAACGAGGAAAACTTACAATCGAGGAAATAGCCGAAGACAGCGGTGTAAGTGTTGATTTTGTTCTTGAAATTCAGCAAGGGCTTGCCAAAAATCCGTAAGGCAGGTCACGGGCGGCAGGATAAACACCCCAATAGGTCAACTGGCATGGCAACCGACCAATACGGTGTAAACTGGATGGTTGGACATCACCGCCAATAGCCACTAAAATTACAAGCCAAAAACAACCCAAATCTGAACTGTTGCGCGTCTCTGTACCTGCCGTATCGACCACGGCCAAACCCTATTCCTGATGCCCCAACGCACGCTGAACCTGCCGCCCGGCCACTTCGCCCTGATTCTTTTATGCCTGCTAACAGCCTGCCAGAGTCAGGTAGTCAGTCAACAGACTACGCCCACCCCGGTGGTGCCGGTAAGTCAGCCAACAACAACGGGTCCAACGGCGCAGTTGTGGCTCACCGATCCTGCCGGGCTAGTGCTGTTCAAGCAGGCCGCTGCGCTGCCCATTCGGGAGGCCGCGAGTGCCAGTGCCACTATTCAGGTCGATACAACCCAGAGGTTTCAGCGCATGGATGGGTTTGGCTATACCCTCACGGGGGGCAGTGCCATGCACCTCGCCCAGATGAGTGCAGCGAGCCGGGCCATGCTGCTTCAGGAATTGTTTGGCACCGAGGGCGAACAGATTGGCGTGAGTTACCTCCGAATCAGCGTGGGTGCCTCTGACCTCGATAGTCGCGCCTTCTCGTACGATGACCTGCCTGCCGGGCAGACCGACCCAACCCTGACAAAATTTAGCCTCGCCCCCGACCGGGAGTACCTCATTCCGGTGTTGAAGGCCATTTTAGCCATCAACCCAACGATCAGGATTCTGGCTTCACCCTGGTCGCCCCCGGTTTGGATGAAGACCAACGGTAGTCCAAAAGGAGGGAGTTTGAAACCGGAGTTTTATGGGGCTTATGCCCGCTATTTTGTGAAGTACATCCAGGCCATGCAGGCCGAAGGAATCACGATTGATGCCGTCACCATCCAGAATGAGCCGCTGAACCCCAACAATACCCCCAGTATGCTGATGCTGCCCGATGAGCAGGCTACTTTCATCAAAACGAGCTTAGGGCCAGCGTTTAAGGCTGCTGCCCTCTCCACAAAAATTATCCTCTACGACCATAACGCCGACCGACCCGATTACCCCAT
The DNA here is from genome assembly GCA_038212815.1 of Cytophagales bacterium. GTDB lineage: Bacteria > Bacteroidota > Bacteroidia > Cytophagales > Spirosomataceae > JBBQUC01. The sequence continues at coordinate 3,053 of JBBQUC010000342.1, read as the reverse complement.
TAGCATCCTGGCCGATTCGGCCGTGCGGCCCTACGTCGATGGGTCGGCCTTTCATTTATACGGCGGACAGATCGACGCGCTGGCGCAGGTACACCGGGCGTATCCCGACAAGAACCTGTATTTTACCGAGCAGTGGATTGGTGCCCCCGGCAACCTGAAAGGCGATTTGGTGTGGCACGTGCGGGAACTGATTATTGGGGCCACCCGCAACTGGTGCCGTACCGTGCTGGAGTGGAACCTCTCCTCGAACCCTGGTCTGGAACCCCACACCCCCGGTGGTTGCGACAAATGCCTGGGTGCTATCACTATTGATGGCAGCACCGTTAGCCGCAATCCCGGTTACTACGCCATTGCGGTGGCGGCTAAGTTTGTGCGGCCTGGCTCCGTCCGCATAGCTTCCAATACATCAGATGCACTGCCAAATGTGGCTTTTCGCACCCCCGACGGGAAGACCGTGCTGATTGTGCTGAATAATAGCCAGCAGACGCAGAATTTCACGGTTGGAGCTACTGGAAAGGGGTTTTCGTCAACCCTATCGGCGGGAGCAGTGGGTACATACGTTTGGTGAACGGTGTTGGCCTCCGTATAGTCTCGGCCAAACAGCCGCTCAATTGGGTATGCCCAGTTCATTGAGGGCAGCCTGGGCTTTATTATCCACGCTGTTTTTATATTCGTGGTTTTTGTAGTGCAGGGCTTTGTCAAAGTAGAATCTGGCCTGTTGCCGTTGCCCTTTTTGGCGAAATAGGTAGCCGAGTTGCAGCGAGGCCGTAGCCCCAAACCCCAGTTGATTGGGTGTGCTGAGCAGCAAAGCCCGTTCCAGGTAGGGTATGGCCCGGTCGGGCTGGTTGCGTCGCTGCTCGATGCGCCCCATGCGGTAGGCCCACTCAGCCCGCTCGATGGGTAACGAAAAAGACGATTCCGTGTACGATTGCAACAGCGTAAGAGCCTGATCGGTATAGCCACCATCGCAGGCAAGCCGTGCCCGCAGCAGCACCGGCTGGTTGGGCGACTGCCCCTTTTGTACGTACGTTTCGGCCCACCGCTGGGCAGCTTTATCCGACTCGACTACCTGTTGCCCTACCCGTAGCACCTGCTCGATCAGAGGTTTGCCCTGGGTAGCATTACCCGCCAGATAGTAACACAAAAACTGCTTGTAATAACTATCTTTCAAGAAGTTGACTCCCTGTTGGTTAGCCAGGAATCGACTGTAGTGGGCCAATGCGTCGGGGTATTGACCTTTTTGCAGGTAAATATCGCCGAGCAGGTTCTCGATAATGGGTAGGTTCAGGTAAGCTGTGCCGGGGGTAGGAGATAGGCCGGGGCGGTGCAGGAGCAGCGTGAGTGCCCGCTCGCTCTGCCCATTTTTCATGTGGGTAGTGGCCGCAAAAAAAGTAACCAGCAGGTTATCGGGATTGTCGGCTACCAGCCGTTGCAGGGCCGTTTCGTCGGTAGCGGAGAACCGGGTAATGTACGCCCGAATCAGTAAGTTGATCAGTCGGGCTTCGAGGCCAACTATGGGGTCTTGTGCGGCCTGATCAATCTCGCGCAGGCCACCCGCCACGTCGCCCCGAAGTCCCAGGAGCCGGGGTACCCAACTGTATTTTTCCGGCACCGAACCAATCAGCACATGTAAAGCTCCCAGCGATTTGGCATTGGGCAGAAAGGCCGGGAATTGGGTTTGATTGGCCGCCAGAAGCTTATATGCCCCGATAATATCCCAACAGGCACTGAGTTCGTTGCCAAATTTTAGTTTCATAAACGCCCAGTGCAGCCTAACCTCCGCCTGAGCAAACCGACTGTAGGGCGAGGTTTTGTCTAGTTGGCTGAGTTGGGTAAGCCGGGTGGCTTCGCGGGGCTGGAGCCGCACAAACGCGGCCCGGTTGTCGGATGCCAGCAGCGTGACCATGTCAGCGTAGTCGGCTACCAGAATACTCAACCCATTGGCAGGCGTTTCGGTAAGGGGCAGGTTGGTTTTACCGCTGTTGAGGTCGGCATAGGTGCGCTGAAGGGAGGGAGTCCAGACAAAATCCTGGGCGTGGGCGAAGAGCGCGGAACATAAATAGAGCGGATAAACCAGAGAGCGACGGACAATCAATCCGTTTTTCATCCAGTTCATCCGCTCCATCCGTGTTCCTCATTGAGAACCTTCTACCGGCCCCGGCCCGTAAAGGCGGGTTCGGGCTGACCTTCTACATCGGCAAAGATGCGGCCACAGTGTTCGCAGACAATGATTTTCTTTTTGTCTTTGATGTCGGCTTGCCGCTGCGGGGGTACTACATTGAAGCAGCCGCCACAGGCACCCCGTTTTACTAACACGACGGCCAGCCCGTTGAGGGCATTGTTGCGAATTTTGTTGTACGAATTCAGCAGCCGAGGCTCTACATGCGTAGCCTGCTCGTCGCGCTCAACCAGGAGTTTTTTCTCTTCTTCCTGACTTTCGGCGGTCAGTTGGTCAAGTTCCTGTTTCTTTATTTTCAGGTCTTCCCGGCGTTCGTTCAGCGTGGTGGTGGTAGCCCCTACTTCGTCTTGTTTCCCCCGAATTCGGAATTGAGATTCGCTGATTCGCTTATCGGCAAGTTCCATTTCGAGCGATTGCAGTTCCACTTCTTTCGAGATGGCATCGAACTCCCGGTTGTTCCGCACGTTCATCTGCTGCTCTTTATAGCGGGCAATCAGCTTTTCGGCATCTTTTTTAATCATCCGGTTGCGCTCTACCTCTTCGTCAAATGCTTTGCTTTCGGCATTGAACTTGCCAATGCGCGTCTCAAAACCAGCGATTTCATCTTCCAGATCGCGAACCTCCTCGGGGAGGTCACCGCGCATCTTTCTGATTTCATCCATCTGAGAATCAATAGTCTGTAGTTTGAGAAGGGTATCCAGCTTTTGGGCAATCGTCAGTTCCATGCGTGTATTAATGTATAATGTACAATGATGAATGTATAGTAGATAATGAGCAATGGATACGAGTGCCTAGTGCTCTCCTGATCCATTGTGCATTAAACAGTATCCATTACTGGTTACGTGTAGTAGTGAACCGGGTTGGTTATTATGTC
>JBBQUC010000341.1:0-5100 GCA_038212815.1 Cytophagales bacterium | reverse complement strand
ATCAACAATTTTGTGCTGCAAAACGACGCGGACAATGCCTCTGCCCTGCTGGCTAAATTTGCCCGGCTGATGCGGCAGGTACTCGACAACTCGAGGACGGAGTGGGTATCCCTGCATAACGAATTAAATGCCCTGCGTATTTATGTAGAACTGGAGCAACTGCGGTGCGATAACAAATTCGCCGTTGTGTTTGACGTTGCCGATAACCTCGACCCCGCCGTTATTCATGTTCCCCCCCTAATTACGCAGCCCTTTGTTGAAAATGCCATTTGGCATGGTCTGCTGCCACAAAAAGAAGGTATGCCCCTGTTAACGATTGCCTGCCGAAAAGAGCAGAACAATCTGGTTATCGAAATTACAGACAATGGCATTGGACGGGAGGCATCCTTCCGGTTGCGGAATAACCCGTTGATGGCCCACAAGCTACAGGGGATTAAACTGATGGAAGAACGGCTACAGCTTGTGAACGAAATGTATGGCGTTGGTGCCCGAATTACCATTACAGATTGCTATGCAGCCGATGGACACCCCACCGGTACTAGCGTAATTTTCACGTTAAAACTAGCTCACCCATGACCGCGATCCTCGTTGACGACGAAAAACACTGCCGCGATGTGCTAGCCCTGTTGCTAGCTAAATATTGCCCCCACGTAACCCTGCTGGCTGCCTGCGCCGATGGTGTGGAGGGTGTGGCCGCTATTGAGCTCCACCATCCCGACCTGGTTTTCCTCGACATTGAGATGCCCGGCATGAGTGGGTTCGACCTGCTTAAAACTTGTCAATACACGGGTTTTCGGGTTATTTTCACCACAGCCTATAACGAATATGCCATTCAGGCCATTCGGCATAATGCGCTGGACTACATCCTGAAACCGATTGATAAAGATGAACTGCGGCAGGCCGTAGTAAAAGCAGAGGAAGCTATTTCGGTACGTGCCGCTTCGCCCGTCGATGAGTTTGTGGCGTACCTGAACCGGCAGAAAACCGGAGACCGGATTGCCTTACCCACCCTGGAAGGGCTTCAGATTCTGCAAAGCGAAGAGATTTACTACTGCGAGTCGGATGGCGGCTACACACACTTTTACCTAACCAACGGTAAAGCGGTGTTGATTTCCAAGACCTTAAAAGAAGTAGAAGATGTGCTGGAAAGCAAGGGGTTCTGCCGCGTACACCACGGCTTTCTGATCAATGTGCGTTACGTGAGCCGCTATATCCGGGGCGATGGTGGCGAGGTTATCATGGCCAACAACAAGAACATCCCCGTATCGCGCAACAAGAAACAGGAGTTTCTGAGCCTGCTGGAGCGAATTTGACCGAATTTTCTGCCCAGATTGACTTCCCTTATAGTTAGGGCTGACAGGGAAATGGCCCGCAATAACAGTAGTAAACCCTTACCTAAGAGTTTACTACTGTTATTGCGGGCCTGCGAACAACTCGTAGCCGACTTAGCTTTGCCAGGCTAATGCATGCTAATCTCTATTTCTTTTGGACAACTGAAATACTGCCGCTGCCTTCAATACAGCAGGTTTTTACATCAGTCAGCGTATCTACACCCTGCTCGCGGAGCAGACCCATCAGTTCATCTTCCGAGACAAACTCACGTTTCATGTTGTGCCGCTGCATCACCCCGTTTTTAACCAGTAAAATAGGATCAGGTTCGGCTACTTTTTTGAAAAGCAGGGTATGATACCCTAGTAGATTGATGAGATAATCCCAACCAACCAGGGTTCCTACCAGTACTATCCCTTCGCTAATCGACTTATACTCACCCGCCATCGAGTTCTGAGCCGCATCGGCAATGAGGGTAATTAGCAGCAGGTCACTGATGCCTAACTGGCCCGCCCCCCGTCTGAAAAGCCGGATGTAAGCAAAGCAAAACCAGTACGTAAGGGTGCCGCGCAGGATAATCTCGAGCAGCGACAAAGACGGGATAAACATCGTATCCCAGTCGATAGATATGCCTAAAATCAGGTTCATTGTCTTTTCGGGTATAGTGATAGTGTATTAACCAATTCCGACTTTTGTGGTTTACATTCTGGCCCCGCGCTCTTTAGTTAGTTTATGCCCATTCTCCCGCTCGACCGTTCCCGCGAACCCCGCATTCAGCACTGCATCGACCAAAAAACCAAGCCCCCTGGCTCATTGGGGCAACTCGAGGTGCTGGCCCGGCAAATAGCCCTTATCCAGCAAACCGAAACCCCTGCCCTGCATAACCCCCACCTGCTGGTGTTTGCTGCCGATCATGGCCTAACCGCCGAAGGGGTCAGTGCCTATCCGGCCAGCATTACCTACCAGATGGTGCTGAATTTTCTGGCCGGGGGAGCAGCCATCAATGTATTCTGCCGTCAGCATGGGCTGAATCTGCTGGTTTGCGATGTGGGTGTAAATGGCCAATTCGATGCCGACGCGGGAAAATTAGCCAATTTTATCAAAGTCAAAGTCCGATCCGGCACTCGCAATATGCGCTACGAACCAGCCATGACCCTGCCCGAAACCGAAGCCGCTTTAGAGGCCGGGGAAAGCCTGGTCAATGGGGTTAACCACCAGGGTTGCAACGTGGTAGGCTTTGGCGAAATGGGCATCGGGAACACCTCATCGGCGGCTCTACTCATGCATTGGTTTACGGGCCTGCCACTCAACCAATGTGTAGGACGCGGTACGGGGGTCGATGAGGCTGGGCTGCGCCACAAGCTGGCGGTACTAGAAGCTGTGGCGGTTACTCACGCTGGTCTGACTGACCCTCTGGCTATACTGGCTGCGCTGGGTGGGTACGAAATTGCGGCCATGGCAGGGGGTATGTTGCAGGCAGCCCAACTGGGTATGGTGGTGCTAATAGATGGATTTATTGCCACAGCCGCCCTGCTAGTTGCCCACGCCCTGGCTCCAGCCGTGCTGGATTACTGCGTGTTTTGCCACCAGTCTGACGAAGCGGGACACCGGCTCATGCTGACGCATCTGGGGGTTACACCCCTCCTTAACCTGGCCCTCCGCCTGGGCGAAGGTACGGGTTGCGCGCTGGCGTATCCGCTGCTACAGGCGGCTGTGGCCATGCTGAACGATATGGCTAGTTTTGACAGTTTACACGCATGACGCTCTTTTTTACCGCCCTCATGTTTTATACCCGCCTGCCGGTGCCAAAAGGCATCGACCATTCGGAAGACTTGCTGAACCGGGCTACCATGCTGTTTCCCCTTATCGGCTGGATCGTCGGCGGCATTTCGGTGGGGGTTTTTTGGGTGGGCAGCCTGCTCTTCCCACCCGAACTGGCCGTGTTGTTCAGTATCATTGCCACTGTCTGGACTACGGGTGCGTTCCATGAAGATGGTTTTGCCGATACCTGCGACGGGTTTGGTGGTGGCTGGACCAAACCGCAGATTCTGACGATTATGAAAGACAGCCGGCTGGGTACCTACGGGGCCGTTGGGCTGGGCTTGCTGCTGGCGGTAAAGTATATGGCAGTAAAAAGCATAACCGGCACCGAAGCCTTTGGACCCGAACTAGCCCTGAAACTGATAGCCGCCCACAGCCTGAGCCGCCTGACAGCAGTCTTGCTGATTGCTACCCTCCCCTACGCCCGTGAAGACGATGACCCGGCCTCGGCCAGCAAAATAAAGCCCGTGGCCAAAGGAATCACCCGTGGTCAGTTGACCGTTGCCATTGGGCTGGGGCTGCTACCATTGGTAGTGCTTATTGGCCTGTCGGGTCTCTGGATCTATGGCTTGTTTGTATTCCCCCTGCTTGGCATATGCTGGCAACTGGCGCGTTTTTTCCGGAAATGGATCGGCGGTTATACCGGCGACTGCCTGGGAGCTACCCAGCAACTGGCCGAAGTGATTGTTTACCTCTCCTTTACCTCCCTCCTATGGATGTCTATCTGATTCGTCATACCGAAGTTGCCGTTGGGCGGGGCATCTGCTATGGGCAGGCCGACGTAGCCCTGGCCGCCAACTACCCCCAACAGCGCGACCGGCTCCGGCATAACCTGCCCCCTCGCCCCGACCGTATCTGGGCCAGCCCCCTCACCCGTTGCCGCCAACTCGCCGACGATTTGGCCGTTCAGCCCAATGCCGAACCGCTGGCTATTTCGTACGATGACCGGCTGAAAGAATATCATTTTGGCGATTGGGAAGAACTGCCCTGGGCCGATATTCCGCCCGACGGACTGAACCCCTGGATGGCTGATTTCGTGAACGTTTGCCCTCCCAATGGGGAAACATTTCAGCAGCTTTATGCGCGGGCGCGGGCATTTTGGGAGACAGAGATTCTGCCCGTAGCAGGGGCCGCAGCGCAGAGTCCGGCCCTGCCCGGCCCGGCGCAGGTGGTCTTTGTCGTTACGCATGGCGGGGTTATTCGGGCTTTGCTGTGTCTGTTTCTGGAGTTATCTTTGCACAATGCTTACCGCATCAACCTTGATTATGGTGCGGTCACCAAATTAACCATTACTGATTCGTCGTATTTGCTTCAATACATTAATCGCTAACAACATCCATGAAACCCCTCCATATTCGTCTGGTCACACTGTCGATCATTGTGTTAGTTACTGCACTCACACGCCTGTTGCCTCACCCACCCAATGTGGCTCCGGTGGCTGCTTTAGCCCTATTTGGTGCATCGGTCTTTGAGCGTAAATGGCTGGGCCTACTCGCGCCACTGGCCGCCATGCTTCTGAGCGATGCCCTCATTGGCTTCCACGGGCTAATGCCTTATGTCTATGGGTGCTTTGCCATCAGTTGGGTATTGGGCCTGACCCTGCTTAAAAAGCCCACCATTATTACGGTGGCGGGGGCCGCGCTGCTGTCGTCGGTGGTTTTCTTTCTGGTCACTAATTTTGGCGTGTGGTTTGGCAGTACCTTTTATCCACAAACCAGCGCGGGTTTAGTTGCCTGCTACACAGCTGCTCTTCCTTTTTTCCAGAATACCCTGCTGGGCGATTTGGCGTATAGTGGGCTGCTATTTGGTACCTACGCGCTGCTAAAACGGCAGGTTAGCCTGTTTCAAGTGGTATAATCCAACAGTTTCTTATTGCTTCTTTTTCCGAACCACCAGTTCCTTATACCCAAACGTGGGGTCGGGGTAGCGGCTAAAGGTCACGTCGGACAG
>JBBQUC010000340.1:0-5108 GCA_038212815.1 Cytophagales bacterium | reverse complement strand
CAACGGAGTTCAGAGATGGCCTGCTCGACCGGAAAGGGCGGTTCTGGATTGCCAACCTGACCGAAGGGGTTCGCGTAGTCGATCCGGTTACGTACCAGCCCTATACCCTCTGGTCCGATTCGGTGGGGCAGCACCTCCGGCAGAACAATTACACCAAAGCCATGAGCGAGGGGGTCGATGGGAAAATCTGGATCGCTACCTGCCCCAATGGATTGTATTATTTCGACGAAACCCGGCACCGGTTTATCAATGTGAGGGACTTGCCCAGTAACCGGGGTAAAAGCCTGGGGGGGCTGTGTGTCAATGCTGTGCAACCGGGTGCCGATGGTACGGTATTGGTGGCGAGTTGGGGTGGCGTGAATAAGCTATCGGCAGCAGGCACCATTCTGGCCTCGTTCGATTATACCCACGATACCCTCGCCGATACCTACTGTGCGGGCATTTTCGAGGACAACGCCCAGAATCTGTGGTTCAACACCAACGAAGGGGTACACATTGCCAACCTGAAAACCAGAAAAATCAAATACCTGACCACCATTGAAGGGCTATCCAGTAACAACCCGGCGGGTTTTCTGCATACCGGAGCCAATGAGTTGATTCTGGGTCATATTAACACTGTTAACCGGGTGAATATCAATGATATCGCCCACGCCACTGCCCGGCCGCAGGTGGTGCTGAGTTTGGTAGAGGTAAAGGGTAAAATGCGCCATCAAAATCCGAACGACGAGATCGTACTTCACCCCAATGAGAATGCCGTGACAGTTTACTTCTCAACGCTCAATTTTGAACCGGCCTCCAAAAATCTGTTCAGTTATCGCTTAGAAGGTTTCGATCCACACTGGGTGGAATTAGGCAATCAGCACACTATTTCATTCACCAACCTCCCCGCCCAGACCTATTCGCTGTGGGTGCGTGCCAGCGATAGCTTCGGGGCTACCAGCCACAAACCCCTGCTGGTTCGGTTACGGGTAGAGCCTTATTTTACCAATACCTGGTGGTTTAAAGCCCTCATTGGGTTCGTCATTGCCGCCTTCCTTGTTGGGCTGATGCGGAGGCGCGAGAACACCCTGGCCGAACGCAACCGGCTTGATCTGCAAATTGCCGAATGGCGACTGAAAGCCCTTCAGTCGCAAATGAATCCCCACTTTCTGTTCAACTCGCTGAATTCAGTGCAGAACTACCTGCTCACCAATCGGGGCGTAGAGGGAGCCAAATACCTCTCGAAATTCTCGAAACTGGTGCGCCGGATCATGGAAAACTCAAATCACCAGTACCTGTCTTTCGAGCAGATTATCGACACCCTGCGCATGTACGTCGAGATTGAAGCGGTGCGGTTCAACCACGAGTTTACATACTCGTTTGTCATTGACGACGATGAGGTGCTACTTGATACCCTGCTGCCGCCTATGCTGCTACAGCCCTACGTAGAGAATGCCATCTGGCATGGCCTGATGCCCAAAGAGGGTCAGAAAACCCTGACCATTACCGCCCGGATTCAGGATAAACACATTATCTGCCTTATTGAAGACAATGGGGTAGGGCGGAAGTTTGCCCCCCGCACCGAGGGCCATGTGTCGCGCGGGCAGGAGATGACCAAAGGTATTTTTGACTCGTTGCGCCGGAAAGACAGCACGGCAAAAATCGACTTGATCGACTTGTTCGACGCGGCCAATAACCCAGTAGGCACACGGGTGGAACTGATCATTCCGCTGAGCAAACTCTGACGTTACAAACCCGGCGCGGGTAGGGCTGCTTCGGGCTGCACCGGCCAGGTGAGAGTAAACGTTGACCCCTCGCCCAGGCGACCTTCGGCAACGATGACCCCGCCATGATTCTCCATAATGCGCTGGCAGATGGCCAGGCCAATGCCTGTACCAGCGTATTCATGCTGTCCGTGTAACCGCTGGAACAACTGGAAAATCTTATGGCTATAGGCCGGATCGAACCCAATACCGTTATCGGTTATTGTGAGCTGGTGGTATAAATCAGCGGGTGAAGCCGTCTCGATAGCTACCGGCTTCTGAACCGTTGTCTGATAGGTTACCTGAATAACAGGCGGCACCTGCTGGCGGGCATACTTAAGGGCATTGTTAATGAGATTGTGCAACAACTGCCGGAACATGAACTCAACCACTGGAACAGTGGGTAACGGCCCAGAGTGGATGGTAGCTTCGGTATCGGCAATGGAGTCGTGTAGTTCGGCTTTGACCTGGTCGAGGAGGTGGTTTAAATCGACAGACTGAGTGGAATGATTAGCCTTTTCTGTCTGCGAGTAGGTAATGAGGTCTTTAATCAGCCGTTGCATCCGCTGGGCAGCAGCTATGGAACGCTGGAAATAATTGTGCCCCTGCGCCGACAGGTTAGCCGACTCGGTAACCAGAATTAAGTTGCTGAATGCTTGAATCTTACGTAGGGGTTCCTGCAAATCGTGGCTGGCTACGTACGAGAATGCCCGCAGTTCGTCATTCCGTTTTTCCAGTTCGCGGTTTTTGTCGGCCAACTCCTGGTTTAGGCGAACCAGAGTTAGTTCCTGCTGCTTGTGTTTGGTAATGTTCATGTCGATGCCGAACACGCCAATGGGCTGGGTATGCTCATTAAAAATGATGCGGCCAATGGAGTGGATAAAAATTTCGCGCCCTAGTTTATCGTACCGGCGGTACTCCATCTCTACATCCTCGCCCTGCATGGCCCGAATAATGGCCCTCTGTAAAATGGGGAGGTCGTCGAGGTGGGTAGCCTGAGCTACACTGTTGAGGTCAACTTCAATCTCGCCGGGTTCGTACCCCCAGAACAGGTACATTTCCGGACTCCACCGAATGGTAGTTTCCCCAAAATACCATTCCCAACTGGCCATGCCTGCCATACGCTGTGCCTGGCTGAGTTGCGCTTCGCGCAGCAGTAGTTTTTCGCGAACATCGCGCTGTTCGTTCTCCGGTTGGGCTGGCATTGAGGTTTAGCGATTAAGCATACCCGTCTTTACTCATCGGCCACCCGTGCCTGTCGAGTCAGGAATGGTAGGTTCAACGGGGGTAGGGGTTTGCGGAGGGGCAGGCAAAAAGAGCGAATCCCCCACGTCGCCGTCAGTGCCGGTCGAGTCGCTTTCGGTGCTTTCTTCATAGCCTGGGTAGCTGCAATTGATGTATTCTTTTTCGATAGGAACCGTGGGTTTCGGGAACGGTCCCTGTAGGTTTCTGAAGTGGAGATCGGCATACACTTTCTCTAAAAACCGCCCTACCAGCGGCAGGGCCGTTTTGGCTCCTTCACCCATGTCGGTGCTGCGGAAGTGGATACTCCGGTCATCGCCCCCAACCCAGGCTCCCACCACCATATTCTGCGATACGCCCATAAACCAGCCGTCGGAGTTGTTGGAAGTGGTGCCGGTTTTACCGCCCATCTCGTTATGATTCTTGAAGAGATCGAACGACCACAGGTTTTGGGAGGTGCCGCCGGGTTCCTGCAAGCCACCCTGGAGCATGAACGTCATCAGAAAGGCCGATTCGGGACTCATGGCTTGGTGAGTTTCGGTTTTGAACGACTCAATTTCGTTGCCGTTTCGGTCTTCAATCCGGGCTACCAGCAACGGCTCAATAGCCCGACCTTCATTCACGAATGTGCAGTAGGCTCCCACCATTTCGTAGAGTGACACGTCCGACGAGCCAAGCCCCACCGAGGGTACGGCTTCCAGGTGACTCTTGATGCCCATGCGGTGAGCGTATTTTACCACGTTCTCTGGCCCCACGCGGTCGGTAAGCTGGGCCGTAATGGAGTTGACCGACCGCGCCATGGCCCGGCGCAGGGTCATGTTGGAATAGGTAAATGAACCCGTCGCGTTTTTAGGCGACCAGATTTTATCTTCTTTGTTTTCGCGGTATGCTTTATGAAACGGAATGTCCCGCATCCGGTCGCAGGGTGCCATATTCTGGGTTGTATCGTCGATGGCGGTGGTATAAACAAAGGGCTTGAACGTCGATCCGGGCTGGCGTTTCCCCTGCTTTACGTGGTCGTACTTAAAGTAGTTATAATCGAGGCCACCCACCCAGGCCCGAATATGGCCATTATGGGGGTCCATCGCCATGAGGCCCGCCTGCAAAAAATGCTTGTAGTAGGCAATGGAGTCGTAGGGGGTCATTTCTACTGTATCGTAACCCCGTTTGCTTTTCCAGCTAAACACCCGCATTTTGGCCTTTTTCACCTTCATGTAGTAGTTCACGGAATCAGGCTGGTCGGCAAACTTCATCAGCAGGGCTTTATAGCGGTCGGTACGTTTGGCCACCGTGTCGATAAAGCCGGGTATCTCGTTGCCTTCTTCATCCGTCCAGGGTTTTTTATCCCGCCAGTGGTTATCGAATGACCGCTGGAGCTGCCGCATTTTTTCATCGACAGCCTGCTCAGCGTAGTTCTGCATCCTGGAGTCGATGGTGGTATAAATTTTCAGCCCGCTGGTGTACATATCGTACCCATCGTTGGTTTCGCACCATTTGCGCACAAAATCGGCTACGGCAATTTTAAGGTAGGTTGCCGGGCCGGAATACGGGTTTTCGGGCGTAAATTCGACCTCTAGCGGCAGTTTACTGATGGAGTCGGCTTGGGCTTTAGTTAGAAAATCATACTTAGCCATCTGACTCAACACCACGTTCCGGCGGTCTTTGGCCCGTTTGGGGTTTTTAACGGGATTATACATCGTCGTGGCTTTTTGAAGCCCCACCAGCACGGCCCCTTCCTGCACATTCAGGCTATCGGGCAGTTTGTTGAAATAGGTGCGGGCGGCTGTCTTGAGGCCAAAGGCATTCTTGCCAAAATCGACGGTGTTGAAGTAATAGGTTAGGATTTCTTCTTTCGAGAAATTGTTTTCCAGCTTCTTCGCCATTAGCCATTCTTTCGACTTATAGATGACCGCCTTGAGCAGCGGCACCCGGGCGAGTACGCCTTTAGAGTCGCGCCGGGTTTTAAACAGGTTTTTGGCCAGTTGCTGAGTGATGGTACTCCCTCCCCCTGAGCCACTTTTGCCCGTGAGTATGCCAAAAACGGCCCGCCCTACCGAGCGCAGGTCGATACCGGAATGGTCATAAAAGCGCACATCTTCGGTGGCGACCAGGGCATTGATGAGT
>JBBQUC010000339.1:0-5120 GCA_038212815.1 Cytophagales bacterium | reverse complement strand
GATCGGCAAACTGATCGAGGGTATTGGCAAAATTGAGTTGAAATGCGGCCATACCCATCGGATTAGCCTCGGCTTTCTGCACTTGATCGGCATTGGCAAACAGGGCGTTGACCTGTTGTGCCGCTATGTTCAGAGCCATTTTATGCTGTCCATGCTCTTTTTTCCACTCCTTTGCTTTATCCCCAAGTGGATCGCCGGGAGCGGCTGGGTTATCGTTTTCGGTCCAGCCCATCCATATTTTTTTCACCGTGAAATCATTGACGAATAACTCGCGGCACATCTCAAACCCATACACATGGTCTTTATGCTCGTGGGTCACTACCAGTAAATCCACGGTTTTGTTCGGCACATAGGCCTTCAAATCTCTGACGTAGGTTTCTAATTCTTCTTTCTTGCCCCGCCAGGTGCCACAGTCGATCATCAGGGTGAAGGTATTGACCCTACCGGCCATAAATTTGATAATGAAACAATCGCCCGTACCCATGCGGTACATTCGAACAACGGCCTGGTCAATAGTTTTCGGGGTAACGTTTTTTGTGGTAGCCATACCCAGCGTGGATTAGTGGTTGTGTAAAAAGGCGAAGGGTTCATTCAAGCCGTTAGTGAGGCCATTGCCAAAATAAAGGCTGTAGTCGGTCATGCACATCACCCCATCGTCGTGCATGTAGCGATACTGTTGCTCAATCCGGGTTTGGTCAATTCGCCGACTATTGGGTTTGGCGGTAAGTTGAGCAGTATCGAGCAGTGGCTTCGCAATGACGTAGCGTAGCTGTAAGGTATGCAGGTCGAAAATCAGGGTGCAGCCGCCCCGCACCTCAAAATCGTCGGGCGAGGGGGCTTTGGTGCCAGCGGTAAAGTGGCCACTGAACGCGCCGTCTTTGATGGTCACCCCAGATCGCTGCATCAGCGAGAACACAATCTGGTTGATTTGCCCCCCCTGCGGCCCCACCCGCGACACCAGCCGTAGGCTGTCTATCTCGAAGGAGGGCATTTTAGGGTCGGTATGCGAAGCGTGGATACCAAACTTTGCCCAGTCGCCACTAAGAATCAGGCCCGTCAGTTTCTCAAATTCCCACCATTGGTTAAATTTAAACAGAATCCGCTCGTGCAGGCCCAGAATCCCTTCATCTTTCTTGCCCGCCACGTATTTTTTGGTGAGTTTATAAATTTCTTCCCGCTTGGTTTCGTCCATAACCGCATTCCGATACCCCCGCAAAAAATCGCTGACAATGGTAAAGAGTTGTTGTGTTTCGCTACTTACGCGGGGATGCGGCATAAACTGCAGGCTTTCAACACTCAGTGTCTTGATGCCTTTGGGGTAGATACCGCGCCGACGAAATGCGTCGATAAAGGCCAGCCGGTAATCACGGCTATCGTCGGCTACCAGATCGACATCCGCCGTGATAATGGCCCGCAGGTAATCACCGAAGGTGATGTCGATGGGTGGGCAATAGTCAAGGGCGCGGATGCACATTTGCAGCACATGATCAGCGGCTTTGGCGGCCTCATCGGCCAGGCGATTCACCAGATCGGTGGGTAACTCACCCAGGGCGATTATGCCCGTACCGTTAGACGCAATGCGGAGCAGATCGGCTACCCGGCTTTTGTAGATGTTGATAAAAGCCTCGAAGATGGCGGCTACCAGAATACTGCCCCGGGCGTGTGGTTCGGTAAGGGTACGGTAGTCTGCCGGGTTAGGTACTTTGGGTTTCCACTGGTTTGTGGCCTCGTCGATTTCGCCGATGGCATCGCGTAGGCTGCCGTAATGGCCAATGGCCGAGCCAAACTGTTGCGCCAGTTGCCCCAGTATGTTTTGTGCCGCCAAATTGCCCCGCGTTTTTCGAATCTGATTTTTTAAGACCTCCGGAAAGGTAAAATGCTGAAAAAGAGCTACTATATCGGAAAAGGCTTCGTGGAAAGCCAGCACATCGGGGTTAGTAGGTTCGTTGTAGTTGCGGTGCATCCCATCCAGAATGGCATGGGTAGTTTCGTGGGCCAGAATATCGTGACTCAGGCAGGTAAATACCAGCGATGCGGGCATCTGAATGCTCTCGTTGGCGGGTGCCGACGAAAAATAGCCGAAAAGCAGTGCTTTCTTCTGCGGACTATAATAGGCGTTAGCCTCGCGCAATGCGTGCGGATACACCCGCAGCCGCAACACGTTGTCTTCAAAGCCTTTAGCACCGGGTCGGCGGGCCGCCCAGAGAATTTTACGGCCCAGTGCCCGCTCGAAGTTTTTAATGGTCGTCATCACCACGGCATACACCATCTGCTGGTGGAACTGCGGGTTTCCTTCGCTGGGGTCAAGACCATCCTGCGCCAGAATGTAGGAATCATTCAGATCGACGGGCTGGTAGAAGGCCTTCACAGTAGGGTCATAATCAACCACTTCGAGGTATTCGCCCGTTGGCCCTGGTTTTAAATCATCTTCCCACGGCACTTTATACACAATGGTGCTGATAGGAGCGGTCTCCAGTTGCAGGGCTAATGCCGGGTCGAAGGCATAGCCCCGAAGTTTGCGAAAAGGCGGCTTATTGGGGCGAATAGGGGGAAGAGCAGGCATGGCAGACGGGCTAGTGGCTATTTCAACCAAAAGGTACTGCTTTCGCTCTCTAAAGTCAATGATTGATTATTAAGTGGCAGGCTCCAGAATGTGGGTGCCGTTCTGAAGCGTACAGCTATAGATGAGGGTTTGTTTGCCGGTTTGTTGCTGATACTGCTGACTCATAGTGGCCTCAAACTGGGCCAGATGCGCATCCTCTACCAGGTTGATGGTACAACCACCAAACCCACCGCCCATCATGCGGGCACCCAGCACACCGGGCTGCTGCCGGGCAATGGCCACCAGTATATCCAGTTCAGGGCAACTTACCTCGTACCACTGACTCAGCCCCTGGTGTGAACCGTACATTTGCTGCCCAAATCCGGCTACATCGCCCGCTTCGAGCAGGGCTACTCCGGTTAGCAGGCGTTTGTTTTCCTGCACCACGTACGAACACCGGCGGTACAATAACGGCTCCGCGTCGCGCAGGTGCTGGTCGAGCATGTCCTGGGTTACATCGCGCAGGCTGTTGATGGCGGGGTAATGGGCCTGTAGCAGCCGTACACCCGCTTCGCACTCGGCCCGGCGGGTATTGTACTCCGACGAGGCCAGCGAATGGTTCACCCGAGAGTCGCAGAGGACAATGCGGATGCCATCCATAGCTAACGGTGCATACTCATAGTCAAGTGAACGGCAGTCGAGTTTAATAACGTGCCCGGCCCGGCCCATCATGCTGGCAAACATATCCATAATGCCCACTTTAGCCCCAACAAACTCGTTTTCGGCCCGCTGCGAGAGTTTCAGCAGGCTGATCCGATCCAGCCCAAAGCCGAACAGTTCGTTCAGTGCAAACCCAATAGCATTTTCGAGGGCTGCCGACGAGGATACGCCTGCGCCAATGGGCAGGGTGCCGATAAAGGCCACATTTACGCCCGTGGGCAGCGTGTACCCTGCTTTGTGGAGCTGGTCGATAACCCCCAGTAAATAATTGACCCAGGTTTTGGCCGACTTGACAAGCTGATTCAGTTGCCCCTGATAGGTGCTGTCAAGATCGCGGGCAACAAAGTGCAGGTGATTATCCGGGCGGGCCGAAATGGCGAGGTAAATGGCCTTATCGATAGCAGCAGGCAGAACAAATCCTTCGTTATAGTCGGTATGTTCGCCAATGAGGTTAACCCGGCCTGGGGAGCAGATGGTCAGCGTGGGGGCTACGCCGAATGTTTGTTGAAACGTTTGAGAGAGAGTATCAACCATACCAAAGGGCATAAAAAATGGCAAATCAATGTCTCACCGCTACGACCACCTACCCTTGCTTCCGTCAGGACCTGGGGGATTCAGCAGGAGCTGGTAGCACCGATTTGCCGCTGCAAACCTACACCAATTTTACCGGAATGTAAAGGGATGCCGTACTTTTGTGCGTATGAAAGCAATAGTTGCACTTGTCTGTCTGGTAGCCCTCTACGGTTCCTGCTCATCGTCAGATACCTATACTGAGCAGGGCCGCCGATTGATGCAGCAGGGAAATTTCCGCGAAGCCATTCAGGTATTGAATAAAGCCATTGAAGCCGATGCGCAGAATGCCGATGCGTTCAACTCGCGGGGGGTAGCTTATTTTGAATTGAAAGAAACCGCCAATGCCCTCCTCGACTATGAGCAGGCTATCCGGCTCGACCCCGACGCGTACCGTCCGTACTACAACCGTGCCCTGCTAAGAACGGCCCAGAACGATGGGGTGGCGGCCTTGCAGGACTACTCCAAAGCCATCCGGCTGGCTCCCGACACCGCCCGGCACGAAACATCGGACGTATATCTGAACCGGGGGCAACTGTTTGCCAGTCAGGGGCAACTACCCCCCGCTCTGACCGATTTCAGTCAGGCCATCCGCCTGAATCCGCATAATGCAATGGCCCTGTATAACCGGGGAAATCTGCTCTATAATGAGAAAAAACTACCTGCAGCCATTGCCGATTTTCAGCAGGCCGTAGCCGCCGATCCCAAATTTGGTAAAGCCTTCTACGCGCTTGGTATTGCGCAGGTTCTCCAAAATCAGCGCGATCAGGCCTGTCTTAGTTTGAAACAGGCGCAGCAACTGAACTATGCTGATGCAGTAGCTGCTGTGCAGGCGTATTGTTTGTAGTGACCACTAACCATCAACCTATATGCCCTACCGCTACCGTGTACTTGCCGTTTTATTTTTACTCTCCATCATCACCTTTCTCGACCGCGTGTGCATGAACGTGGTGAGCAAATACGTAAAAACTGACCTTCACCTCGACAATGAGCAGTTTGGCTGGGTATTGGGGTCATTCTCGCTGGCCTACGCCCTGTTCGAGATGCCTACCGGTGCCCTCGGCGACCGGATTGGGCCGAGGGTGGTGCTGACGCGGGTGGTGCTGTGGTGGTCGGGGTTTACGGCCCTGACGGGTACGGCCTTCTCGTGGCTGTATCTGGTGGCAGTGCGGTTTCTGTTTGGCATGGGCGAGGCTGGGGCGTACCCAAATGCCTCCATCGTTATTGCCCGCTGGTTTCCGAGTGCCGAGGTAGGCCGCGCGCAATCGGTTATTTGGGCCGCTGGGCG
>JBBQUC010000338.1:0-5121 GCA_038212815.1 Cytophagales bacterium | reverse complement strand
TTACGCCAACCTGAAGGTATCGCTTCAATACTACGCAGCCTTGCAGGGGTTACGAGCTATATTATGGCAGCAGGGCGAAAACGACAATTTTCCGGTAGCTACTACCCGTGAGCAATATAAGCAGAACATGCAGTATATCATCAATAAAACCCGCCAGGATACCGATCGGTATCCTGCCTGGGTGTTGGCCCGTACATCTTATACTCAGGGAAAAATCAGCCAGAGCATTATTGAGGCTCAAAATGATGTCATTGCCACATACAACAACAATGTATATGCTGGCCCATCAACGGATAAAATCCAAGTGCCCCGTCCTGAAAGTGATGTCCATTTTGCGGGCGAAGGCTTACGGCAACTGGGGCAGGCCTGGTACGAAACGTTGAATCCGGTCTTCTTCGTGTCGGCCATCCCCCTCCCGCCCTTGCCTCAGCCAACAGTAAAAGTAACGTGTGGCACAGGCAATCTAACCCTTACTTTACCTGATAACTTCAAAAAGTATAACTGGAAAAACGGCCCCCAAACGCAAACCCTTACCGTAAACCAGGCCGGCATTTATCAGGCAACCGTAAAAGATAAAAATGGCAACACATTTCTGACTCCTACCATTGATGTTAAAACTCCGTTTCAGCCTTCAGCACCCAGTATTGCTTTAGCGAGCCAGCCTACCCAGCCTGCCGCTTTACAACAACAGGTCTGCGCCGATTCGGCTTTAGTGCTAACCGGTATTTCGAGTATACAGAATGGCTTTTTATGGAGTAATGGCTCTACGAAGAACAGAGTAGGTGTAAGCACCGCTGGCACCTATACAGTACAAGCCGTCAATGTCTATGGCTGCCGTTCGGCACCATCGGCAACGTTAAGTCTGATTTCCCGTCCAAAATTGGTAACGCCAACCATCCAGCAGGCAGGCACCTACTCGGTGCAGGCTATTTTGCCTGCCTATGTTAACAATGAGCAATTCGACTGGCGACGGGGAACTACTCCACTCAACCAGAACGGGGCGGTAGCCAAGGCCGCAATCAGCAGTAGTTATTCGGCCCGCTCGAAGGCTGTATTCACCCTGGACAATGGCAATCGACTCATCTGTTATTCCGCATTTTCGCCAGGATTCAACTTTGTGGTTGACGATGCCAGTCAGGGTTTTAGCCTGTACCCGAACCCAAATACAACCGGACTGGTTGCCCTGGAAACCCGTGATGACCTGACCGATGCTACGGTATCTGTTTTTACCCTGAACGGCCAGTTAGTTTTTTCAACCATTATTCCTCTCTTCAACGAGCGCAAAATTGTTGACCTGTCGGGCATTGCCAAAGGCCAGTATATGATTCAGGTGCGGTCGGCGGGCTTTAACGTAACCAAACGTGTATTCGTTATTTAAACAGGTTTCTCGCCCTTAACACACGCATCGGGCTGGTCAGTATATGACCGCCCGATGCGTGTGTTAAGGGCCTCTGGCAGCAGCTACTAAATCGGTTGAAAACTGAATGTGTTTGATTTCTGCTTAACTTGCGCAAAATTTTAGTGAGCAACCTCCTATGAATGCTACGGCTTATTTGCCTTCCGATTATTTGCCCCTCTTTATCCAATTAGGGCTGGCACTGGCCTTTATTGTAATCACGATGCTGGTAACGCATAGCATAGGTCCGAAACGGCACAGCGTTAAAAAAGATGACCCCTTCGAGTGTGGTATTCCGGCCCAGGGTGATGCACGTGCGCCTATCTCTATCAAGTATTTTCTGATTGCCATTCTGTTCGTACTCTTCGATGTAGAAGTTATATTCCTTTACCCCTGGGCCGTCAATTTCAAAGGGCTGGGTGTTAGCGGGTTTCTGGAGATGATTCTGTTTATGGGTTTGCTGCTGGCGGGCTTCTATTACGTACTCCGCAAGGGCGTTCTGAAATGGGAATAGCCACCAGGTCAATACCGAAAACGCAACGAAAACAGCCCAAACGGTGTTATTTCGATACGGAATTCTCTGCAAAAACAAACTATGACATCGGATATAAAATTGGTTGAAGCACCCGAAGGCCACGCTGGTTCCGGGTTTTTTGCCACTTCATTAGACAAAGTAGTGGGCATGGCCCGGGCTAACTCGCTTTGGCCGTTGCCGTTTGCTACCTCCTGCTGCGGTATTGAGTTTATGGCTACTATGGGTGCCAACTACGATATTGCCCGGTTCGGGGCCGAGCGGCCCAGTTTCTCGCCACGCCAGGCCGATGTGCTCTTAGTGGCCGGTACGATTGCCAAAAAAATGGGGCCTATTCTGAAACAGGTTTATCTGCAAATGGCTGAGCCACGCTGGGTGATTGCCATTGGAGCCTGTGCCTCTAGTGGCGGTATTTTTGATACTTACAGCGTATTGCAGGGTATTGACCGCATTATTCCGGTTGATGTGTATGTACCCGGTTGCCCGCCCCGACCTGAGCAAATTATTGAAGGCTTGATGCAAGTGCAGGAACTGGCTCGTAACGAATCAGGTCGTAGGCGTAACCTGCCTGAATACCAGACATTGCTGAACTCATATCAAATTCAATAAGCGAACGAGTGACTGAGTGAATAAAAAACTTAGTCAGTGCATTCGCTCAATCACTCATTCGCTCTTTTGATAACGTATGCTCACTAACCAGGAAGTTGCTGAAGACCTGATTCGTCAGTTTGGCAAGAGTGTGTCTGATTTCGATGACCCATTCAATTTGCTCACCCTTTCCACCTCGTGCGAGCACATTATATCGGTGCTGCGCTACCTGAAAGACCATAAACAATACCAGATTAACTTCCTGACCGACATTACGGCTATTCATTATCCCGACAATGCCGGACAGGAGTTTTGCGTGGTGTATCACGCTCATAGCTTAGTCAACAACTTCCGGGTCAGGATTAAAGTCTATCTGGCTGAAACTGATGTCCATATTCCGACAGCTACCATTCTCTATGCCTGTGCCAACTGGATGGAGCGCGAAACCTACGATTACTTTGGTATTGAGTTCGACGGCCACCCTAACCTGATCAGGATTCTGAATATGGAAGAAATGGATTATTTCCCGATGCGGAAGCAATACCCGCTGGAAGATGCCACCCGCGAAGATAAAATTGATGCCCTGTTTGGACGATAACCAAAGAGCGAATGACAACTGAAGACCTTTCTATAGAAGCTGTTGGAGCGCGTAACACCCCGGCTACCCCGCAGGGGCCAATTCAGTACGTTAATGAACTGACCACGCTGAATCTCGGCCCAACGCACCCGGCTACACACGGTATTTTTCAGAACATCCTGCAAATGGATGGCGAAAAAATTGTAGCGAGCGAGCAGACCATCGGGTACATCCACCGCGCATTTGAGAAGATTGCCGAGCGCAGACCATTTTACCAGATTACCACCCTTACCGACCGGATGAACTACTGTTCGTCGCCCATCAATAACCTCGGCTGGATGATGACCGTCGAAAAGTTGCTGGGCGTAACGGTGCCAAAGCGGGCGCAGTATATCCGGGTGATTATGATGGAGTTGGCCCGCATATCAGACCATCTCATTTGCAACGGTATTCTGGGGGTTGATACGGGCGCGTTTACAGGATTTTTGTACCTGTTTCAGCAGCGCGAAGAGATTTATGAGATTTATGAAGAGATGTGCGGTGCCAGGCTCACTACCAATATGGGCCGTATTGGCGGCATGGAACGTGACCTCTCGCCGGTTGCCATGCAAAAAATCCGCAAGTTCATCAATGACTTTCCACCGGTGATGAAAGAGTTTGAAAAGCTCTTCAACCGCAATCGGATTTTCATGGACAGGATTGTGGATGTGGGATCAATTACCGCCGAGCGTGCGCTGAGTTATGGTTTCACTGGTCCTAACCTACGGGCTGCCGGTGTTGACTACGATGTACGGGTAATGAACCCCTACTCCTCCTACGAAGATTTCCAGTTCGATATTCCCGTTGGTGAAAACGGAGATACCTACGACCGTTTTATGGTCAGAAACGAAGAAATCTGGCAGAGCCTGCGGATTATTCAGCAGGCGATGGACAAGCTCCCCGATGGCCCCTATTATGCTGATGCACCGGCGTATTACCTGCCGCCTAAACAGGAAGTGTATAAAAACATGGAAGCCCTCATTTATCACTTCAAGATTGTGATGGGCGAGATTGATGCGCCCGTGGGCGAGGTTTATCATGCGGTAGAGGGCGGCAACGGCGAGTTGGGTTTCTACCTCATCAGCGACGGTGGCCGCGCGCCCTATCGGCTGCACTTCCGTCGGCCCTGTTTTGTTTATTACCAGGCATTCCCAGAGATGGTCAAGGGCCTGACCCTTTCTGATGCTATTGTGATTATGAGTAGCATGAACGTAATTGCTGGTGAGTTAGATGGCTAATTCTTATATGATTACTGAAGCTACCCCCATTGTATTTACGCCTGAACGCCAAAAACTGGCTCAGGAAATTATTAACCGCTATCCAGAGGGCAAAGAAAAATCAGCACTCTTACCCTTGCTTCACCTCTTGCAGGAGCAGGAAGGCTGGACCAGTCCTGAGGGGATGGACATGGTAGGCCGGATGCTGGGCATTGAGGCTATCGAAGTCTATGAAGTGGCCACGTTTTACACCATGTATCACCTCAACCCGGTGGGCAAACACGTGATTGAGTACTGCCGTACCGGGCCTTGCTGCCTGATGGGGGGCGAAGAAGTGTATGCATACCTGCGTCAGAAACTTAGTATTGAGCCGGGCCAAACCACTACTGATGGGCTGTTTACGCTGAAAGAAGTGGAGTGTCTGGCTGCCTGTGGTATGGGGCCGGTGTTTCAGATTCGGGAAAAATATTACATGAATCTGACCAACGAGCGCGTGGACGAAATTGTGGACGAATTATCGAAATAGGTTAACAATGGGCAAGAAAATTCTGACAGAATATATCAATGTGCCGGACATCGAAACCTTCGATGTGTATCGGAAACAGGGCGGCTATACCGCCGTTGAAAAAGCGATTAAAACCATGTCGCCGGATGCGGTGGTCGAAGAAGTAAAAAAAGCCGGTGTACGAGGGCGTGGTGGCGCGGGCTTCCCCATGGGTATGAAGTGGAGCTTTCTGGCCAAGCCCGAAGGCGTACCCCGCTACCTTGTCTG
>JBBQUC010000337.1:0-5126 GCA_038212815.1 Cytophagales bacterium | reverse complement strand
TACTACCAACTATTTCACATAATGCACAATGGCTGCCGGACGATCATAACAGAGTACAATGGGCGCGATACGGGTATGCGGATTGCCGACCAGGCTCGCTGAATCAGCAATGTAATAGGCGGTCGGCAGGCGGTCGGGGTTAATGGTCAGTACCTCCCCCCGCACGGCTTCGATATGAAAACTGTTGGCATCGGTGGCCCCATCATCACTGAACGTTTGCGGATCGGCGTAGAGAGGGTGTCCTACTGAGCGTCGGGCGGCCTGCTCCGCACATTGCTGATACATGGCTCGTTTAGCTACGCGGGGCGGCAGCACAAACCAGTTGAACCCAATCCGTACCACCACCATAAAGACCAGAAAAATGGCCAGTCGGTTGGTGGGTTGCCGCAGCATCTGGTAGGTTAGCCCGGACAGTAACACAAAAATAAATGCCGTTTTGCCCAGCACACTCGGCAAGTTGCGGGTAAGTGGATGAAATACGGCTGTCCAGCAGCCGATGGTAACGATCAGTGCCAACAGCATAAACAACCCATCCAGCCCCACCCGCAACCGCCCGGATAGTCCCTGCTCATTCTCGTCCTGGGTGTAGTACAAAAATGACAATACTGTAAACAGGGGTGGCAAGAGCATGATAAGATACCGCGCAAATACCTGGGGTGACACCCAGTAGGCCAACACATTGACAACAAACACCAGCGCGTTGAACAGCACAAACCGGTCATGTTCTTCGAGCCGCTGCCGCAAACCAGGCCGAATCAGTAGTACGGCCAGCAGTGTCCAGGGCAAGTATTGATACAGTACCTCCACCGGAAACGTAACCAGGTGCAACAACGTAGTGCCAATACCAAAGGCAAAGGGGGTGCGTTTAGCACTCTCTTGGAATAGCACGCCCATGATTGACGAAAATTCGACCCGGTTGGCATTTAGGTAAAAATTATAGTACGAGCCAACCAGCACACAAAAAGCGGCTATGCCCAGCAAATGCGCCCAATGAAACAACCCCTTCCAATTACGCTGGTAGCCAAACCAGACCAGCAGGGTCAGCCCCTGAAAGGCCAGCGCGGGCATGCCCTTCAGGAGAAACCCAGCCGCCATGAGTATGTACGTAGAGAGGTACAGCATGAGGTAGTTTTTCCGCCGGTCGAAATGATAAATCAGCATCATACTTGTGTATGTAACCCACGAGAAGGTGATGTCAATCAAGCTCAGCATCGAGTCGTAAAATAGCACACGGGTATTGGTAACGAGCATCATGGCCGCAGCAAATGCAACCGCCTGCGCCAGTGGCTTATTGACGTGCCGACGCTTGGAGCCAACCTGGGTGGTACGCCGACGCGCAATGTGCCGCCGAACGAAGTAGTTGACGGTTAAGGCGTATAGCACCAGCGAGATGGCCATCGGAAACCGCAGGGCAAAACTGGAGTAGTTCTTGAAGAGCTTGAACGACCCCACAATGAGCCAGTTATACAGCGGAGGCTTGTTCAGGTAGGGCACACCATTGATGGTTGGCGTAATGTAATCGTCGCTGAGCATCATCTCCAAAGCAACCAATGCCCGGCGCGGCTCATCCGAATCGACATCGAGGGGGAGGTAGCCCAGGCAGGAGAAAATAGCGGGGATCACAAGCAGACCGCCTAGAATACGCCATACGAGCGGGCGTTGCCAAAAGGATTGTTGGTCAGCATCAACTAGCGGTAGAGTATCTTCCATAAGGGGTGGTCAGGGCGTTAAAGTAGGGATACGATGAAGTAACGTTGCGGTCGACTGTTCGAGGATATTCCGATGTTGCCGAATCAGGGTGAGACCAAAATCGTGCGATAGTTCGTCGGTGTAAGTGGACCGGGAGATAATGTAGGCGTTGGGGTGGCTGGCCAGGTACGGACGCAACAGATAGGGTTCTTCATAGAGGGGAATGGTGCGGTGACTATAAAAGACAAAAGCTGGATTCAGATACTGATAGCCCGCCACGGGCGCATTGGACGGCAGCAACGGCAACAACGCCCGGATTGGATTCTGCTGGTCGATGTGGGGGGCTACCCGGCCAAAATAGGCCAGAATCAACAGCATAAACGAAGTGGCTACCAACGCCACTGCCCGGTCAGCCTGCCGTTTCTTCATCAGATAGACAGCCCCGATTGCGGCAATGGGAGTCATGCTAAACCAGAGACTATCGGCAGTCAAGTGCATAAGGGCCGGGTCAAGTGTCAGGGCAATGGCCAGTCCAACGGGCATCAACAGGGCCAAACCCACCAGGAATCTCCAGCTTATACGATCAAAACCCGACAAAGGTTGCCTGACGGCGGTAGTTAAGTAAGTACCCAGCAATACCGCTATAAACGGATAGGCAGGCACCGTATAATTAGGAAGTTTGGTCTGCGACAGCATGAAGAAGCCAACGGTTACTGCCAGTACCGACAGGCTGTATAGGCCAAAGGGTTGCGTGTGGCGGCTGCGCCAGGCCGCTGCCAGGGCCTGTGGCATAAAGAACCCCAGCGGCAGCAAACCTATAAACACATACAGGAGTGGTAACCCAATAAAGCCGCCATGACCTTCCATTGGATTGGTAAACCGCCCCACATTATGCCGTAACCAGAAACCGGCTGTCCAGGCACCGTTGGTGCGGGCATGAACGGCTATGTACCAGGGAAGTGCTACAGCCAGCATCAGTAACGGACCGGTGAGGGGTTTAAGCCGCCACAGTACCTTCCAGCCACCCGTGGCCCAACTATGGGTAACGCCTGCGTAGGCCACCCAAACCAGCATGGGCAGCGCAACCGCTACAGGACCTTTTGCCAGTAAACCCAGCCCTATAGCCAACCAGGCCGTATAGGCCCAGGCCGCCCGACCCGTTGTCAGAGCCTCATAGCCCGCCCAGAACACCAGCGTCAGGGCAGCAATCAGATAGGGGTCAGGCACAGCCATTCTGAACTGCACGGATACATGCGGAGCCGCTAGCAACACAACCACAGTTCCCCAGGCTACCTGCCTGCCCAGTTGTCGATTGGCCATGATAAAGGTCATCAGTACCACCAAAGCCCCCATTAAAGCAGACCCCAGCCGGGCCGCAAACTCTGTAACTCCCAACCACTGATAGGCACCAATCATCAGGTAGTAATGCAGCGGGGGTTTATCAGTACGGAGTTGCCCATTGAATACGGGCACCACGAAATCGTGGCGTAGCAGCATTTCGCGGGCACAACCGGCATTGCGGGCCTCGTCGTAGCCATAAAGCATGGTGCCGCCGTTAAACACAACAAAAAAAAGGAGGCTACCCACAAACAGCAGGCAACAAATCAGCCGGTAGGTCATACCGGAAATGGAGTGGGGTAGGCCATAATTCGTGTACAAAATAAGGCAAAAGTGGTGAAAAACGACGCTTTACTGCCCAAAAAAAGGCGACCCCTTACGGAGCCGCCCTGGCAAAGAGGAGGTTCTTGACTAAGTTATTTATAACCGCCGATTCGTATCAGTACGTGCTACATCCGTTGTTCCTTCTTCAGTACTGCGGTTCCAGTCAGCATCGGCCACCCGACGGCTGGCTTCGTCACTGCGGGGCATTGGCTCATCAGTTTCGTGTTGAGCAGTTACCGTCGCGTCGGCTTTAGCCTCAGTAGCTTCGTAATCGCCGGGAACGTCGGTATCAGTATCGTCACTGCGTTTCGAGGTCAACTCATCGCGCAGATCACGGTCGTACAGTTGACTCAAAGCGGGGTCAGTACCCATGGTGCTGTGCATCTGCTGAGCCGCGTGCGACTCGGTACTTTCCTGGTGCAGTTTTCTGGTTAGGCTCATAACGATTTAGTGTATTAGTTAGTCTGTGCTGTAAATTAATACGTTGGTTTATGGTCGGTATCAGTGCCGGTATTAGCCATACTGGCTTCGGCTTCGGGGGTGACCTGCATAGTGCTGTCATCCTGGTCGCCCTGCCGGAGCAGGCCGTGCTGGCTGTCCATATCCGTGCTGCCGAGAGCACGCAGGTTACGGCCGTCCTGTCCGGGGCCATCCAGCCCGGGGTCGTTCGATTCGCTGCCAGGAGCCTGCGGATTAGCCACGTTTTCGTACTCGTCGTGCTTCGATGTATCACGGGTGGCTGTATTGGTGCCAGCCATTGGCTTATCAGTCTCTTGTTCCATAGTTTCTATGAATTATATAGAATATTAACTGACAAAATCGGGAAAAGTTTTGCGAATATTCTCTCCTGCTAGGGCTATGCTTGCCTGGACCCCGAATAAATATCTTGATTGATAATGCAATTGTTTCCCCAAGTAGTGCTACTTTTGATAAAAACTGCTTTGGTGTAAGGATTCTCTTCTACTATAGTGGGAAAATAGGCAAGTAAGGCAGATTTTTGAGTAAATTAATAGTTGGATAAAGCGTAATTAAAAAGCGGGCCGATGTTATCAGCCCGCTTTTTTGTGTTGGTAGTCGGTAGCCTGCTCCCTACCCCAGCAACTCCTTAATCAACTCATCCACATTCACGGTAGCAAAACTGCTGGCATAGTCCGACATGGCGTAGGGAATAATCAGTTCGCTCCCATTGAGCATGCTTCCGCAGCTATACACTACGTTCGGCACGTAGCCTTCGCGTTCATTCTCGTCGGGGCTAAGCAGGGGTTCGGCGGTGCGGCCCAATACTTTAGTGGGGTCGTTCAGGTCAAGCAAAAACGCCCCAATGGCGTATTTGCGCATGGGTCCAACCCCATGACTCAGCACCAGCCAGCCAGCTTCCGTTTCGATAGGTGAGCCACAGTTACCCAGTTGTACGTATTCCCACGGAAAGGTAGGTTTAAGCAGTAGCTCTTTAGTTTGCCAGAAATACAGATCATCAGAGAACATCAGGTAAATATTCTCGCCATCCTGCCGCGAGAGCATGGCATACCGCCCACCAATTTTGCGGGGGAATAAAGCCATACCTTTGTTAGCTACTTCGGCCCCGTTGAGGGTGCTGACCGTAAAGTGGGTAAAGTCTTTGGTTTCGAGCAGTTGCGGAAAGGTGACCTTGCCGTTATACGCCGTGTAGGTGGCATAATAGGTCACATCCGGTTCGCCAACTCCCCCCTTATCGTCGATGAAGCGCACAAAGCGGGCATCTTCAATCCCATTTGTTTCGTTGGGTGAGTTCGGAA
>JBBQUC010000336.1:0-5140 GCA_038212815.1 Cytophagales bacterium | reverse complement strand
AAAATTGCCTTGTTAACCGCACCAATGCCCTATTTGCCGATAGCTACGAAGTTCGTGCCGACCGGGACGAAGCCGACCCGTTGCCCGCCGACTCCCGAAACTGCGCCGGTGTCTGGTTCGTAATCCGCTTAAATGCCGTATGAAACGCCGATGGCGAGTTGTACCCCACCCGCTCGGCAATCTCGTCAATTTTGAGGTGTGCTGTTGTCGGGCTGTTCAGTAATTGCTGAGCCTCGGCAATGCGATGCGTAGCCAGCCAGTCGAAAAACGGTTGACCTATCCGGTCGTTGAGCAGTTGGGAGAGGTGGTGCGGACTGGTTTGTAGCCGTTCGGCCAGTTTGGGCAGGGAGAGGTCACTATCGAGGTACGGCTTTTCGGTATCGAGCAGGCGGGTGAGCTTAGCTAGTACGGCATCTTCTACAGCCTCAGGCAGGGCCGATTTTTCATATTTGCGTTTTGGCTCCGGGGCGGATTCAGGGGCTGAGTTTGCCCAATTAACCACGGGGTCATTGCGGAAGAAATCGGAGCCGCGCATCACCAAAAAGCTTGTTGTGTAGATCGTAGCGGCAATGTACGAGGCCAGCAGGTAATCGCCAACGTCGTGGTAAAACTGGGGTTTGATAAGCACAATCAACAACGGCACTACCGCAAAGAGCCAACTCAACAACCGCAACGCCTTGTATTGACCAGACGTTTTTGTGGTTACCCCAAGTTGGGTAGCGTTTCGAATGGCCAATAAGGCCAGCACGGCATAAACCACACAGCTAAACAGGGTCAGCTCATTGATGAAATCGCGAAGGCCGGTAAAGTCTTCGAATAAATAGGCTTGATGCGCAATATAAGGTAACTCAGGATGTTGTGAGCCGATATAGGAATTGTATTTGAACTCGATGGACTGATAAAACCAGGTTAGTGCGTTGGCCGACCAGACAGCAAAGGGTAGTAGATGCCAGCCCCAGCGGTGGGGTAATCGCTGCCAGAGCCGACTAAACACGAAGAAATACAGCAGCGGCCCCAGCACAAAATTGAGCGGCTCGGTAAAATCAACCAACCACAACATCCGGAACATGTAATTGGTGTAGTTCAGGAAAATTTCGGCAATGACCGCCGAGAGTGCGAGGGTAAACCAACCCAGGCAACGGTTAGCTACCTGTTTTTGGCGGGTGCCCGACAGGAAAAATAAGCCCAGAAATATACCCTGCGCCACACCCAGCAAAATAATCAGCGCGAACAGGTCGAGGTGAACGGGCAGTGTAACCATGCCTGAAAGATACAAAAACCCCGGCAACTTGCGGCTGCCGGGGTTTTGTGCAGAGTTATTTTGGGGGACTGACAATCAATTTAGTTTATCTTAATCTCAAATGGCATTCGGGCCTGTACGCCTTCGATGTTTTTTAGCTTTTTCAGGTAGGTCACATACGGGGCTAACTCGCCAAGTTGCACTTTGAGTTGTTCTTCATCGCTGCCACTAAGTTTACCCAGAATCTGCTCCATGAAATTTTTCTGGCGAGGCAGGTACTTCAGGTTGTACTCTTTAGGGGATAGCTTGGCTTCACCGGCGGCAACAGCAACGGCCTCGTCAAGGCCACCAAGCTGATCGACCAGCCCAATGGCTTTTCCCTGCGTGCCAGTCCAGACGCGCCCACCGGCAATGGCCCGTACCGAGTCGATAGACAACTTACGTCCATCGGCCACTTTCTTGGTGAACCCGGCATAAACTCGCTCCGTGCTGCGCTGAAGCGTCTGTTTCTCAAAGTCCGACAGGGGGTGGGTTACGCTCGGAAAGTCGGCATATTTGTTGGTGCCAACGCGGTCGTAGGTGATACCAAGCTTGTCTTTGAAGAAGGTTTCGGTATTGAAGAGTATGGAGAACACGCCAATGGAGCCGGTAATGGTGTTGGGTTCGGCCACAATTTTGTTACAGCCCATGGCCATGTAATACCCACCCGACGCGGCATAGTCGGAGAACGAGGCCACAATGGGTTTCACTTTGCGCGTCAGTTGCACCTCGCGCCACATCACATCCGAAGCCAGTGCACTGCCGCCCCCAGAGTTAATCCGCAGTACAACGGCCTTCACCTTATCATCTAAGCGGGCTTTACGGAGTTCGGCGGCAATCCGGTCGGAGCCGATGCTCTCGTCGTCGCCCTGCCCGCCACTAATATCGCCGGAGGCAATCACCACGGCAATCCGGTTTTTGTTACTGCCCTTGTCTTCGGTTTCTTTTTCAGAATCGTTGTATTTATCGGGGGTGATATACTCAATTTTCTTGGTCTCTTTGGTGCCTAGTTGCTGACGAATTTCGGCTTCGACTTCATCTAAATAGCCCGCGTTGGTAATAAGCTTATGGCTCAGCGCATCCTGCGCAGTCTGAATGCTCAGGTTATTGGCATACCGACGCAGCGAGTCCACGCGCAGGCCCCGACTTTGGGCCACATTGACCAGAAAATGGGAATAAATCGAGTTCAGAAACGAGGTGAACTGTTTACGGTTAGGTTCGCTCATGTCTGTGCGGATAAAGGGTTCAACGGCACTTTTGAACTCTCCCACCCGGAAAATTTCGGGTTTGATACCCAGTTTATCGAGGGTGCCTTTAAAGAACATCAGTTCGGCGTTGAGGCCGTTCCATTCCAATGACCCGGCGGGGTTGACCCAAATCTTATCGGCCACCGAAGCCAGGTAATAGCCTTTTTCGGTCATTACTTCGCCGTAGGCATACACAAACTTCTTCGATTTCTTGAAGTCGATCAGCGCATTGCGAATCTCTTCGAGCGACGACCAGCCCGCCTGTGGATACTCGGCTATTAGGTAAACGCCTTTGATATTATCGTCGGTTTTGGCATCGTGCAGCGCCTGCCGGAGGTCGATCAGGCCAATGACATCGCCCGACGAGTTGATGGGGCCAAAGCCCCCGAACGGATTATCGACCCCCCGTTCCCGAACGGGACTGTTCAGGTTGAGTTTCAGCACCGAATTTTCGGCCACCGAGGGTTTGCCACTCGTTGCTGCGGAGATAGCGATTAACAGCACAAACCCAATCACCCAGAGTATAACAATGCCGACAATGGTAGCCAGCACGTATTTAAGAAATTGACGCATAGTATTTTGAGAGTCGTAAGTCGTAGAAGTCGTCAGAAAGTGATTATAGTTCTTGTCAACTTACGACTTCTACGACAAAAGTATAGCCCGGAAGTTTCCTTACGGGCTATAAATAGGTTGAGCGAACAAAATGCCGGACGAGTGGCGGTTTGGGCTACATTAGTTTGTAATCGGATATGGCCGTTTGAATCACCTCCAGGGCTTCTTCGCGGCCATAGATATTGGCCAGTTCCATTACGGCAGGTTCGTCGGGCAGGTTTTTGTAGGTCATAAAATAGTGGCGGAGCCGTTTTACCACGGCTTCGGGCAGTTGACCCAGTTCTTCATATTTGCCGTACATGGCATCGCCTTTCAGCACGGCAATAATTTTGTCGTCGGCTTCGCCCTTATCGATCAGCCGAAACCCGCCGATGGGGATGGCCTGCAAAATTATATCGCCGTGGGTAATCTCGCGCTCGGTGAGTACGCAGATGTCGAGGGGGTCACCATCGCCCCGCTCCACCGTTTTGCCCGATTTTTCGGAGGCTAGGCGGGCAATCTGCTCACCACAGTAGGTTTGGGGCACAAAGCCGTAGAGGGCAGGCAGTACGTTGGAGTATTGCTGGGGCCGGTCGATTTTGAGGTAGCCCGTATTTTTGTCGATCTCGTATTTTACGGTGTCGGTCGGCACAATCTCGACAAACACGGTAACCTGATGGGGAGCGTTGTCGCCGATGGGCACCCCGTGCCAGGGATGGGCCTTGAAGTTGCTTTTTAACATTTGGTATTGCGTAGTTTATGGTCCTTAATTTCGCTGCGCCACCCGGTCGAAACCCAGCCGCCCGGCAATCACGTAATCGCCGGTTTTGGTGACCGACTGCCGAACGAATAACTCGCCGATGAAGCCTGCCAGAAACAACTGAACACCGAGAATAATGGCGACGAGGGCAAAGAAAAACAGGGGGTTATCCGTCACGTTGCGGTAGCGCAGCCCCTGGGCAATGTTGTAGAGTTTCTGGCCAAGCAGGTATAGGGAGAGCATACTGCCGACCAGGAACGACAGGGTGCCATACAACCCAAAAAAGTGCATGGGCCGTTTACTGAATTTATGGACAAATGCAATGACCAGCAAGTCCAGAAACCCATTTACGAAGCGGTCGAGGCCAAATTTGGTGCTGCCATACTTGCGGGCCTGGTGCTGTACTACTTTCTCGCCAATGTGGGTAAATCCGTTCCATTTGGCCACAATGGGCAGGTTGCGGTGCATTTCGCCGTAGAGGGTCATGCTTTGCACCACTGGCAACCGGTACGCTTTTAGCCCGCAGTTAAAGTCGTGCAGATTGACCCCTGATACCCACCTCGACACGCCATTGAAGAGCTTGGTAGGCAGGGTTTTGCTCAGTGGGTCGTAGCGTTTCTGTTTCCAGCCCGACACCAGGTCATACCCCTCCTCGGTAATCATGCGGTAGAGTTCCGGTATCTCATCGGGGTTGTCCTGTAAGTCGGCATCCATCGTAATCACCACGGCTCCCTGTGCTGCCTGAAACCCCATTTGAAGGGCTGCGGTTTTGCCGTAGTTGCGCCCAAACCGCACAGCCCGCACGTGCGCGTTCAGCACACTCAGTTGCTGAATGACTGCCCAGGAACGGTCCGTGCTGCCATCGTCGATGAACAGGATTTCGTAGCTGTAGCCCTGCTGCTTCATTACCCGAACAATCCAGTCGTGGAGTTCGGGCAGCGACTCAGCTTCGTTCAGCAGCGGAATCAGGATGGTTAGTTGCAATGGCTCATTCATAGCTTCTAAACGCAAAGGACGCAAAGAATATCGCAAAGTTCACATTTGACCCATCAGAAAATCAGGTAAAAGGGCTGCAACAGATTTCTGAAGGCATCGGTATAGGTTTGCCCGTCGGGTTCG
Organism: Cytophagales bacterium; assembly: GCA_038212815.1. Lineage (GTDB taxonomy): Bacteria > Bacteroidota > Bacteroidia > Cytophagales > Spirosomataceae > JBBQUC01. The sequence goes on along the minus strand of JBBQUC010000336.1, from coordinate 144 downwards.
TAGATGGTCAAGGTATCCTGAGCCACGGTCTGCCGGGTGTGCTGAAAGCCTGTGATAACCCGGAAAGGGGCTTTTTGGGCATTATGGCGTAGCTGCACCTGCTGAAATGGATACAGACTAACGGCCTGTGCCTGCTCAGTAAGC
>JBBQUC010000335.1:0-5150 GCA_038212815.1 Cytophagales bacterium | reverse complement strand
TGTAATCGGGTAAGCAAAAAATTGAGTCGCTGATTCTCGCGGGCCAGATCGCCATTCACCTCGCGGAGCCGGGTATATTCGCGGGCAGCATCTGACCAGGCCAGCATTTGAGCCGCGTATCGGTTAGAGGTGTTAAAAAATTGGGCACTCCAATAGTTGTTCGTGTTGGCTACGAAGTAAAAGCAAAGTACTTCGAGCAACAGAAACAGGATAAAATTCCGGCTTTGGAGAAAAAAAGCAACTAACTGTCCCACAGATGAATTTTATCATTCCAACGCAGGAGGAACCCGAATGCCAGTATACGGTTAAGATTCCTCCTGCGTTGGAATGACAAAAATTACGAGATTAATACCGATTTGTACAAATCTAAATTCTTAATAACCTCACCCGTCCCTTTCACTACCGCCTTGAGTGGGTCGTCGGCTACATGGATGGGCAGTTTGGTTTTGGCGCCCAATCGCTTGTCGAGGCCGTGCAGCAGTGCCCCACCACCTGTCAGATGGATACCGTTAGTATAAATATCGGCCGACAACTCCGGGGGAGAAATTTCGAGGGCTTTCATTACAGCCTCCTCAATTTTCGAGATCGACTTGTCGAGCGAGTAGGCAATTTCGCTGTAGGTTACTTTAATCTCTTTCGGAATCCCCGTCATCAGATCGCGGCCCCGGATTTCATAATCGGCGGGTGGGTTGTCGAGTTCCGGCAGGGCCGACCCAACTTCCATTTTGATCTGCTCTGCTGACCGTTCGCCAATGAGCAGGTTATGCTCCCGACGCATATAATCAACGATATCGCGGGTAAACACATCGCCCGCAATGCGGATCGACTGTTCGCAAACGATACCTGATAGGGCAATTACGGCAATTTCGGTAGTACCCCCGCCAATATCGACAATCATGGTACCGTTGGGTTGGGTAATGTCGATGCCGATACCAATGGCGGCTGCAATGGGTTCATGCACCATATATACCTCTTTGGCACCCGCATGTTCGGCAGAGTCTTTAACGGCCCGTTTTTCCACCTCCGTAATGCCCGATGGAATACAAATGACCATGCGGTGCGAGGGCGAAAACAACCGACTCCCCGAATCGATCATTTTAATCATGCCTCGAATCATCAGCTCAGCGGCCGTAAAGTCGGCAATAACCCCATCTTTAAGGGGGCGGATGGTTTTGATGTTCTCGTTGGTTTTTTCATGCATTTGCATGGCTTTATGACCAATAGCAAGTACTTTACCGCTTATTTTGTCCATCGCAATGATGGATGGCTCATCCACCACAATCCGATCTTTGTGAATGATTAATGTATTGGCCGTTCCTAAATCAATGGCGATGTCGCTGGTCAGAAAATTAAATAGTCCCATTTTAGGCTTGTTACGAAAGCAATATGAGTAAGGTTTGCTAATAAGCGTGCAAAAATATACATAATTCAACAGAATTCCCGTCCAGAAGTGGGTCAATTCATTCTTTTAAATTTACGCTGGAACGATTATTTCTCTATTATTACGCTAGAGTACATTTAATGCTTGTATTTAGGCCTTCGGTAACCCGAAAAAAACATTTCGCATAACCCCTTACGCTATACGCTATGACCCTTGCAAAAGCCGCTATCACCGATGGGAAAGGCCAATTTTCGATACAAACAATTGAGGTACAGGACCCACAAGCCGACGAGGTACTGGTTCGGATCAAAGCCGCCGGGGTGTGTCACACCGACTGGGATTCGCAGCGATGGGGCAAACCGCTGGTGATGGGACACGAAGGCGCGGGCATTGTTGAAAAAATTGGCCCAACCGTAAGCACGCTAACTGTGGGCGATAAGGTAATGCTCAACTGGGCCATTCCGTGCTATCAATGCTTCCAGTGTCAGGAGGGGAACCAGCACATCTGCGAGCGCAACTCGGCCGTTACAGCGGGCAACAAGCGGAGTCAGGGCCACGCCACCTTTGCGTCCACAACCCTTGATGGGCAACCCATTGAACGTGCGTTTAGCCTCGGCACTATGGCTAACTATACCCTGGTGCGCGAAGCTGCCTGCGTGAAAATTAGTGTTGACATGCCATTCCCGTCGGCGGCCATTGTGGGGTGTGGGGTCATGACGGGGTTTGGCTCAGTGGTCAATGCTGCCCGGGTAAAACCAGGTACGTCAGTGGTAGTGCTGGGCACGGGGGGCGTTGGGTTGAATGTTATCCAGGGGGCCAGAATTTCGGGCGCGGGCAAGATTATTGCCATCGATGTGAATCCACTGCGGATCGACATGGCCAAAGAATATGGGGCCACGCATACTATTCTGGCCGACAGGCAGGATACGGGCCTGCTGAATGCCGCCAAAACTGTGAAAACCCTGACCGACGGACGGGGAGCCGATTATGCCTTCGAGTGTACGGCCATTCCTGAACTGGGAGCCGCACCCCTGGCAATGGTCAGAAATGCGGGCATGGCCGTACAGGTCAGTGGTATCGAGCAGGATATAACCATCGACATGACTCTATTCGAGTGGGACAAGGTCTATATCAACCCACTGTATGGCAAAACGCGCCCTCAAATTGATTTCCCGATATTGCAGCACCTATATGCCAAAGGTGAGCTGCTGTTAGACCAGATGATAACCCGAACTTACCCGTTAGAACACCTTGCCGAAGCCTTTGCCGATATGCAGGCAGGGCGCAATGCTAAAGGGGTATTGGTTTTCGATTAATTTAGGTACCCATGAGTCGTTTTTTTACCACCGAATTAGTCCAAACTACCGATAACCTGAGCCTAATTACAGTGAAGAGCAGCGCGTTGCAAAAAAGAGCCGATATAACGGTCTTCACCCCCGCCAACGCAGCCGCCATTGCGGGCGTAGTCATTTTGCTGCATGGCGTTTATGGCAGTCATTGGGCCTGGACAATGAACGGTAAAGCCCACGAAACCGCGCAAGGGCTTATGCAAACGGGGCAGATGAACTCCATGATGCTGGTTATGCCTTCGGACGGGCTTTTTGCCGACGGTAGCGCGTACCTGCCCCATAAAACGGAAGACTACGAAGCCTGGATTGTTGACGAGGTGCCTGCCGTAATTAGAGAGCAGTACGCGCTGGTACAGCCTGGTACCCCTTTTTTTATCGCGGGCCTATCAATGGGAGGTTACGGTGCTATGCGGCTGGGAGCCAAATACCCAGCCGTTTTTAGCGCGTTTTCGGGGTTATCGGCCATTACAGAGTTTGCGCAAATGAGCCTGTTTGTGGAAGATTTTGGCCGCCTGGATGAAGCCGTAACAGTAAAAACAAGTGTGCTGGACGAGCTACTGGCTAACAAAGCTACCCTGTCGCCATTTCGGTTCGACTGTGGGTCAGCCGATATACTGATCGAGCCTAATCGGCAACTGCACCTCGCCTTACAGGTCAATGGCATATCCCATGTATATCAGGAAAATCCGGGCGGCCACCAATGGGAATACTGGCAAACACACCTGGCCGACTCCCTATTGTTTTTTAACCACTTCATGTAGGAACAGGGGCTTTGTGCTACAGGCTACTTCTTGTTTGTGCCCTGTTGCGTTTCTAGTCCTCATTGAAATTAACTTTACCTTTGCCCCCATTATGGGAATACGTTCTGTATTGAGCAGGCCATTGGCTACCTGGGTGGTGGAGCGGCAACAGGCCTGGATGCACCAGCCCGGCGAGGCCCAGCAGCGGTGGTTTCGGCGGCTGGTGGCGAGGGGGAATCACACGCAGTTTGGCCGCGACCATCATTTTAGCGAGATACAGACCGTTGCCGATTTCCGGCAGGCCGTACCCATCCGCGAGTATGAAAGCTTGAAACCCTACATTGAGCGGGTAGTGCAGGGCCAGCCAGATATATTGTGGCCCGGCAAACCGGCTTATTTCGCCAAAACATCGGGTACTACCTCCGGCACCAAATATATTCCGCTCACCACCGAGTCGATTCCCAATCACATCAACTCCGCCCGCGACGCGCTGCTGAACTACATTGACGAAACGGGGAACTCCGCGTTTTTAGACCATAAGCTCATCTTTCTGTCGGGTAGCCCCGAGCTGGACGAGAAAGCGGGGATCAAAACCGGGCGGCTATCGGGCATTGTCAATTACCACGTACCCGCCTACCTGCGGGCTAATCAACTGCCTGGCTACGAGACCAATGTTATTGAGGATTGGGAAACCAAACTCGACCGGATTATCGATGAGACTATCGACCAGGACATGGCACTGATTTCGGGCATACCGCCCTGGGTGCAGATGTACTTCGACCGGATTCAGGCCCGCACGGGCAAAAAAATAAAGGAGGTGTTTCCGCACTTCTCGGTATTTGTGTATGGAGGGGTAAATTTTGAACCCTACCGCGCTAAACTGTTCGACAGTATTGGCGACCGCATCGACAGCATTGAAACTTACCCTGCGTCGGAAGGTTTTATTGCGTTTCAAGACAGTCAGACCGCCGAGGGGCTGCTGCTGCTGGCCGATAGTGGTATCTTTTTTGAGTTCATCCCCGCCGACCAGTACTTTAGCCCTAACCCGCCCCGGCTGAGCATCGACGAGGTAGAACTGGGCAAAAACTACGCCGTCGTTATCAACAACAATGCGGGCTTATGGGGCTATTCGCTGGGTGACACGGTGAAGTTTGTGAGCCGCGAACCGCATCGGCTGGTGGTTACAGGCCGCATAAAGCATTTTATCTCGGCCTTCGGCGAACACGTCATTGGTGAAGAGGTAGAGAAAGCCCTGCACTACGCCATGCAGCAGCACCCCGAAACGGAGGTAGTCGAATTTACGGTTGCCCCGATGGTTAGCCCTAGTCAGGGATTGCCTTACCACGAGTGGCTGGTGGAGTTTGCCCGCCCCCCGCACAACGAATCTGCCTTTGTAACCGCCCTGAACACCCGGTTAGCCGAATTGAACGTATATTACGACGACTTGATGACCGGTAGCATTTTGCGACCCTTGGTACTGACCCAACTGCCCCGTGGGGCGTTTCAACAATACATGAAAAGCCAGGGCAAACTGGGTGGCCAAAACAAAGTACCCCGCCTGAGCAACGACCGGGTCATTGCCGATGAATTAGTGAAAACGGAATAAACGAGTTAAGACAATGGATGCAATCAATTATCTACCCCATGCAGTGGGTCATAAAAAAGCAATTGTCACTGACT
>JBBQUC010000334.1:0-5164 GCA_038212815.1 Cytophagales bacterium | reverse complement strand
AAATGCACGGTCAACTGCTTCACTCCATCCGAGATGGATGTAAGCAGTCAGCAAGCTGTCGGTCGAGACGGGGCGTTTCGATACAACATCGCAAGGGTGAACACTCCCTTCGGTCGCGTCAGCCCTTGCCATTGTTGGGTGGAGGGTTCATAAATTAGCTTCCATTTCGGCGTTTCGGTCGACAGTTTGAATGCCCCGTTAGGCAAGTTTAGGCTTCCATTTCTGGGTTCCGTATGACAAGTTGAACACCCCGACAGGTCAGGTTTAGGTTTGTGGGACAGCGTCTCGGCGACAGGTTGCAGGCCGCAGAAGTCAGGTTCTTTGCTCGTTCAGCGGGTTCCAGTCGACAATATGAATGCCCTGACAAGGTAGGTTTAGGTTTTTGGGGCAGTGTCCGTGCGACAAGCCAAACGCCCGTAAAAGGGGAGTATTCTAAAAAGCCGGATTGTGCGTAGCTTCACCCGATGAAAAAGCAGAACGATAAACGGGAAGGTAACCAGTATGACAAAATCGTCAAGGAGAACATTGAAAGCATTATTCCCGCGCTGATGAACAGCGTTCTTGGTTTTCGGGTCAAAGAAGCCGTTATCATCAAGGAGAAGTTACAGCAGACTAAAGAGAAAGAAGCGGATGCCTTACGGATTATCACCGATCCTAACGGCCTGAAATTCATCTTACACCTTGAATTTCAGGTAGATGACTATGCCAAAATGGTATACCGGATGATTGACTATTGGGGCTTGCTGAAATCGAGGTATCAACTGCCTGTTCGTCAATTTGTCATATTCATTGGAAGCGGTCAGCCCAAAATGGCAACCGTTTTGGCCGAAGATGGTAACTATTTCCAATTCCAACTTATCAACATCACTCAATTTGACTATTTGCGGTTTTTGTCCTCTGACAACCCAGAGGAAGTACTTTTGGCTGTTTTAAGCGATTTTGGCAAGGAGGAACCCGAAAACGCTCTGGGTCAAATTATTCATCGATTAGAAGAAACCACCACCGACCAACGTACGTTTCAGAAACATCTTCGGCAGTTGAGGGTCTTATCGAAACTGCGTAAATTGGACATAAAATTTGACGATATGATTCAGAACATGGCTAAATACATTGATGCAGAGAACGACTATCTCGTCATCAATGCCAAAAGCAAGTTTGTAGAAAACTTGCTCCAAAAATTAAATTTAAGTTTGGAACAAATCGCCGATTTAGCAGGCGTTTCGGTTGATTTCGTCAGAAACATCCAGAAAAAACTGACTACAAATCGGTAAGTCAGGTTTTCGGCGACAGGCTGCAAGGTTAACACGGACAGCCCAACCTGCGTGTGTAAATGTCTCCCTACGGTCGTCATCAGCACACGGGGTCGTTAGGTGTTTTCAACAAGTTATTATTGGCGGTATAGCATTGTGACGGCATCAAGGCGACTCCGCTTTTGCACAAACCCAAATCCAGCCAACTTTCAGAGGAGGATGGATTTGGTTTTATGAGTTTTCTGCAAAGCGACTTAAGCCCACTCCTGCCTTTCTAAAAGCAGGAGTGACAGGAAAAACTATTATCACATTCCAGGTTACGGCATCTGGTGATATTGACTCTATTCAACTACTCAAACCATTTGGATTTGGCATGGATGAGGAAGCAATGACAATACCTTCGCCAAGCTGATGAGTTGTTAGCCACACAATCGACCAACTCCTTACCAGTCAGTTACCCCGGTCCAAAGCGACTAAATTGGCGATTGCCCGGAACCCGTACATCTGTTAATCCCTGATTAGCCGTATCTTTACCGCTTTGGTAACACTGCCACCGGCAGCGGGTAAACTAGACTAGATTTGGGCCTATTATTTTTACTGATTTTGTGGGGAGTCGTCATTGGCATCCAACTACTCTATATCCTTTTTATTTACACCAAAACGGCCTTTGCTCCCCGTACAGACACTAGCGTGACCACCGGATCGACCTCCGCAACGGGCATAACGGTTGTTGTGTGTACGCATAACGAGTTGGCCAACATTACTGAGCTACTGCCCCTGCTCGATGCCCAGACCTACCCCACGTTCGAGGTACTGGTCATGGACGACCGCTCGAAAGATGGCACCGATACCTTTCTGGAAACCGAAGCCCTGGCCTATAGCCACGTTCGGTTTATTCGGATCGAGACCGAAGCGGAGCATGTAACGCCCAAGAAATACGCACTGACCATTGCCCTCAAAAAAGCCCGGTACCCGGCGGTGCTGCTCATCGATGCCGACTGCCGCCCGGCCTCTGCCGACTGGCTGGCGGGTATGGCTGCTCACCTCAACAACCCCGCTACTGCCCTCGTGCTGGGCGTATCGTTGTACCGTCGGCAACCGGGTTTGCTCAATTTCCTGATTCGTTCCGAAACGCTGTTTACCGCCGTGCAATACCTCTCGCTGGCCCTGGCGGGAAAACCCTACATGGGCGTAGGTCGCAACCTGATGTACCGGCGGGAGTTGTTCTTTGCCAACAAAGGGTTTTATACCCACATGCGCATCCTGGGTGGCGACGATGACCTGTTTGTCAATGAGGTGGCTACCCCTCAGAATATTGCCGTAAGCCTGCACCCCGATACGTTTACCTGGTCGGCCCCAAAAGAAACCTGGCCTGACTGGCTACGGCAGAAACGGCGGCACCTGCACGTGGGCAAGCTCTATAAGCCCGGCCACAAAGCCCGGCTGGCCCTGCTTACTGGCTCGCACGTACTGACCTGGCTGCTCGGCCTGGCGGCTGCCCTGACGGTAGGGATGCTTTGGCGCAATGGCTACCCGTTTAGCCTGGTCGAAAAACAGGCTCTGCTAGCCGGAGCGGGCGCATTTAGCCTTCGGCTAGTGGCGTTCTGGGTAGTGGTAGGGCGGATTAGTCAACGGCTGAACCGCACGGTAAAAGCCTATATCATGCCTGTGATGGATGGCGTTCTGGCCTTATATTACTTAATAGCGGGTATCAGAACCCTACTCTCCCGCCAACGGAAACCAATGGAGTGGTAGCGCAACTAGTTGAACAAATGGACTTGATCAATCATTATTTTCCCCGGCTAACGGATCGGCAGCGCGAGCAATTTGCCGCTTTAGACGAGATATACCGGCACTGGAACGCGCAGATCAATGTTATTTCCAGGCAGGACATCGACTCGCTGTACGAGAAGCATGTGCTGCACTCGCTGGGTATTGCTAAAATCATCCAGTTTGTGCCAGGCACCGAAATTCTCGATGTAGGTACGGGGGGCGGCTTTCCGGGTATCCCCCTGGCCATTTTATTCCCCCTCTGCGATTTTCATTTGGTGGATAGCATTGGCAAAAAAATTAAGGTGGTGAACGAAATAAGCACCGCCCTGGGATTAACCAATGTGCGGGCCGAGCAGGCACGGGTCGAGCAACTGGGCAGTTCGTACGATTTTGTGGTGAGTCGGGCCGTTACGCGCCTGAAACCGTTTCTGGACTGGATGCGGTATAAAATTCATAAAGCGGGCAACAACGACCTGCTCAATGGAGTTTTGTACCTCAAAGGCGGAGACCTCACCGACGAACTTGCTGAAATTAAAGGGCAACACCGGTACAAGGTCTATGAACTGTCACAATATTTCGAAGAGCCATTTTTTGAGACAAAAAAAGTGATCTTTGTACCAAAGTAATGACAAACCACAACCCCATGTCCGAACGCTTTCAGTCGTCTAGTTTTAAAGACCCCATCAACCGCGACCAGGTTGAGTTTAATGATAAGGGGGTCACGTTTCGGGTGCGCAAACTAATTGGCGGCACCGAAAACTTTGTCTTCTTCACCGATATTTCGGGGGTAGAGATCGACAATGGCCTGTTCTTCTCTACCATCCGAATTATTCCCCGCGCCCGCCCCGAAATCGTGATCACGAATTTTACGAAAAGCGATGCCCGGCGGATTAAAGAAATCATTCTCGAAAACGTTCCGAGCCACCGGCCCTAATGGTTGGCCTGATTTACTGATACCCCCGCGCCTGTAGCTGAAACAGTTCGGCGTAGCGACCATTGAGGGCCAGCAGTTCTTCGTGCGAGCCAATTTCCAGAGCTTTGCCACCGTCGAGTACCAGAATTCGGTCGGCCATGCGCACGGTGCTGAACCGGTGCGAAATCAGCACGGCACTTTTGCCCGCCGTTAGTTCGGCAAACCGCTGAAACACCTCAAACTCGGCGCGGGCATCGAGGGCAGCGGTGGGTTCGTCCAGAATAATGAGTTGGGCATCACGCATGTAGGCCCGGCCCAGGGCTACTTTCTGCCACTCGCCCCCCGACAGTTCAACGCCTTTATTAAACGAGCGGCCTAATTGCTGATCGTAGCCGCCGGGCAGTTTGGCAATAACTGAATCGGCTAAACTCTGCCGGGCCGAGTCTTCAATCCGGGGCTGATTGGTACGCTGATCAATATCGCCCACGGCAATGTTTACCCCCGCCGACATTTTGAACCGGGTATAGTCCTGAAAAATAACCCCGATGTTGCGCCGGAGGTCGGCCAGGTCATACTCGCGCAGGTCGCGTCCATCGAGCAGAATCCGGCCTTCGGCAGGGTCGTAGAGCCGGGCCAGCAGTTTCACCAGGGTAGTTTTTCCCGCCCCATTCTCGCCCACCAGAGCCAGTTTTTCGCCCGGTTGCAGCGTAAACGACAAGCCACGCAAGGCCCAGCGGTCGGCACTGTTGGTATATTTAAACCCCACATTCTCGAACACAAATCCCTGTTGAACCCGCTTAGGGAATGGCAGGGCGAGCGGGGTGGAATGGATCAGCGGCTTAATAGCGAAATAATCGAACAGGTCCTGCAAATAAATGGCCTCCTGCGTGAGGCTGCTAAACTGGAGCAACACTCCCTCTAACGACCCGCGCACCTGCCGGAAAGACCCTGCCAAAAACGTCAGGTCGCCCAGCGAGAGTTGACCCTCAACAGCCCGTGCGATAATCCAGACGTAGGCCCCATAATAGCCTGCCGTACCCAGAACCGTGAGCAAGGTACCCCAGCCTGCCCGCTGAACAGCCAACGCCCGATTTTTGAGGTAGTATGTCCACGACAAACTCCGAAAACGGTCGATTAAAAACCCCGACAGGCCGAAAATTTTCACTTCTTTGGCCGTTTCGTCGGAGGCTCCCACGTAGCGCAGGTAGTCGAGTTCGCGCCGTTCGGG
>JBBQUC010000333.1:0-5165 GCA_038212815.1 Cytophagales bacterium | reverse complement strand
TGCATGCTTTTTGCGTCGGTTAAGCCGAAAGTCAGGGACTTTGGCAAAGAATGTTTCCCAGTTCATTCCCCAAAGGTCTGACTAGAATCACAATACCCCTATTTTTATGCGTTCAACCTGTTTAAAAAACGCCCAGGCTGCCAGATAGACGTTTATATCGTTGGGGTAATTGTGTTGCCCGCCAATCACTTTCAGCAGAGTCACTTCCGGTCTCCCTTTCTCACGGAACATGTATTGCTCGATGGTTTTCCCGTCGGTAGGATCAGTATCGGGGAGCTGATCCAGGCGGGGCGGCTGGGTATAGCCCGCCAATGACGACCAATACTGAAACGTACGGTCGGTTGATCGAACCGTTCCTAAATTCATCTGCGGCCCCAGAATTACCTCACCACCAGCATAGGGATTGATCTTGTCGGCAGTGCCGTTGATAATCAGTACGGGCATGGCCACTCTTTTTTGGGGGCAATCAAGGTTGTTGGTATCAGGCAGGTTGGCAATAATGGCGGTTATGGCCCGGAATCGTTCGGGCATAGTCAGGGCCAGTTTATAGGCCATGTGCCCTCCGCCCGATGTGCCTATGGCAAAAACCTGGGTTGTATTGATCTGGTGCTGCTTTTTGAAGTAGTCGATCATGGCCTCGAAAAAGCCATTCTCGTCGATGTTCTGCACATTGGCTTCAGCGGGCGATGCCTTCCGACACTCGTTCCAGTACTTTTTGTAGCCATCAGGATACACCAGCAACAGGTTTTCGGCAGGGGCAATATCTTCCAGCTTTTTGGCTCCTTCCCGAACCTGCAATCCGCTACCATTCGATCCGTGCAACACGAAAATAAGGCTAGCCTCTACATGGGCAGGTTTTAGAAAATGGAATGACCGGTAATGCCCGTCAACCAGCACCGAATCATCGACTACCTGACTTATCGCTGGGAGGGTACCACTAAATAGCAGGAGTAGAAAAGTGTATCGTTTCATAAAGTGACGGTAGAAGTTTAGCTAAATAGGCACCAATAAGGCACAAAATTAATCCATTTCATAACAAATGCAGTTGGCCCGTTCGCAGTAGAACTGGTCCAACCAAACCCGATTCGAGCAGCGGAGAGTCTTTAGTATAATGCTTCCAAGTGGTAAAAGCTACTCGCCCACCGGGCGGTTTAGGCTGTCCCTGTTTATACCAGTCAGGCAATTCCTCAATGGCTCCATTCCGCAGGCTATCGAACCCGCTGGCACCACCACCTGGTGTATAGCGGGCTTCGTCGGGCAGGTACTCATCGCCAATTAACCGATTGGGCCACAGATTGGTCACCTTGATTACAACCGTGTTGGCTCCTGCGTGCAGCGCGTCGGTAATATCAATCCGGTAGGGTCGTGTCCAGAGGATACCAAAGTCTTTGCCATTGACTCTCACCTCGGCAATAACCTCCACCCCCCCTAAGTCCAGAAACTGCCGACGGTTAGCTTTAAGCTGACCAGCCGCTATCAAAAACGTATGATAATACGTTGCTGTTCCCGAAAAATGGGCTACGCCAGGGTCGGTGTGCTGGTGTAAGGAGTGCAGTTTAGTCAAGGTTATCTGGGCTGGTGCACCCAGATTGGGCGGAAACTGCACTTTCCAGGGGCTAGTCAGTTCGAGCGGTTTAGTTAAATCGGCCACCTGTAGCACTGAATCGTGTCCCCGCCCATCGCGGAGGGTATAGCGGCCTGCCTGCCAGAAGAGCAAGGCCGGCTGCTGTTTCCCACTCATCTCTACTACCGGTATGGCTGCCTGTGCGGGTCTCGATTGGCTGGCTAACTGCCTGATGAGGACCTCGCTTGCAGCCTCTGGTATCAGTTGAGGGTCGGTCATATCGCCATTGTAGTACGAAGCCCCCTCATGCAGATAGGCCTGGCCCATACCCGGATGAATTTTTTTATCCGTACGCTTCCCCTGCTTAATCAGGTTCCCATTCACATAAACAAATGGGATCCCCTCCCGATACACTAGCGCAATGTGGCTCCACCCCGAAATGGCCGTGGTTGCAGCTAGGGTCAATACCGGTGGACCCTCTCCATGCTGCCAGACAGCTACACCATTCCGCCCCACGGTTAGCCCCGCCGTTTCGTGACCTGGGCCATATAGAGCGCGGCCCGACGGAGGATAAATAGCGTAATAATCAGTCCAGGGATCGGCAATTTGATCCATAAAATTCTGGGTGTTAAGCATGATGTTCAACTCCGGTTTGGCCCAGAAACTAATGGTGAAATGGTTAGCCAAGTCGGAGTATGTAAGGCGGGGTACGGGCGCAAACGGCATACTACTCAATATCGGCTTATTCCGGGCCACAACAGATAGTAGTGGCCTAAAACCCGCCATTGGCTTCCGAAAAACGATGAATAACGCACCCGATGGCGGCAGGTGCACGGGTAGCCGGCTGCCCGTGCCTAGCGACTCATAGATACCGATGGGCGTAATAGCTCCGGTAGTAGCATCCCATAGTTCAGGCTGCCCCTCCGCTCCTCGAAAAGTAATAACCAGTTCCTCGGTAGTTCGGCGTTGATTAGCCAGAAAATACAGTTCCGTACCGTCGGCCATTCGTCGATGGATGTGCGTGATCGGTGCATCGCCCGTGCGCGAGGTGACAAATACATCGGCCTCGATATCCAGTTGGTTCAGTACCGTTTGTAGCTGTATTTCCGCAAAAACCTGGCCTTTACCGAGGAGATGCCGTGTGGCGGTGGCACTGGCTGGAGACCCCCATAACTCCGCTACAAGCTGATCAAATTCAGCCTGACTTTGGGCCTGATTCCGTAATCCCGGCATTCTCTTAGGCCGATTACCCAGCAGGCAAAGGCCCTGCCTAACCAGATCGCGGAGTTTGCGAACCAGAGGCAGCGTCATAGCCGGTTGGTTTTGTAGAATCAATAGCCGATAGCTCATCCCGTCGGGCAGCACCAGCCGGTTATTCACAACGGTGGCTTTCTGAAGCAGGGTTTCCGCATTTATTAGGTCATAGTCATAGCCCTGTGGCAGGGCGGGGGCTAGCTCTTCTGGGCTAACGGAGGTATATATACCCCCATCTTCTCCCGTGAAATAAGCCAGGTCGGCCACAAAAAGTCCTTGTTGCAGCAAGTACTGGCAACGGGCAATATACGTCAGCCACCCCTTGCCAAGGGGCCACCAGGTTGTGGTGCGGTCGAAATGAATGCCCCACGGCCCCATAGTCATGCCGGGTTGGGCAGTAGGGTGTGGCTGGTGAGCATAGCGGTGAAAAATAATCCGGTTTAGACCCTGCGTGAAAAGTTTATCGCCGAGGGCTTTCATACCAAAAGGGTACTCCTGCCATCGGGCTGATTCGGGTTCGCCCGTAAAGGCTTCAGCACCGACCACTTTTTGACCATTGATGTGGGCAATAGATGCAGCTAGTTTGGTGGTTCGACGCATCGACCAGTTGTTCTGAAAAATGGTCGAAAGGCCCTGCCAGAACTCGCCCATATTCGTGTCAGCGCGGGCACCAATCTGCATTTCCTCCATCGGCCCCCGGTCGTAAGGTTCGGTATAGGCAATCATATTATGCTGGTGGCACAACTCGCGGAATTGTCCATAGTAGTTATCAGCCATCAGGTCGGCCTGCGTTCGCCGAAAATCCCACAAAAACCGCTCGGTTATGTCTGCACTGCCTACAATGCGACCCGTCAGGGTTGGTAGGTATGGCATAAGGTCATACCCAGCCCGTTGCTGAAACTCCTCTTGAAACAGCGGAGTCCAGTTCTGCATCCCAATCTCATAACTATCGATCAGCAGGCCCACCTTGCCTTTTGCCGCCAGTGGCTTCAGCGTAGGTAGCAGGTGTTCCATCATGCGGGTAAAATGAAACGTAATGGCCTCCTTGCTGTATTTATCACATTCCAACCCCACGCCTGTATCGGGGGCCGAGCGGTTCAGGGCACCCAAAGGGGTGTAGCCCAGCCGCAGCACCGTCCAGTTACCAGCCGGGGCGTTCCACCGCAGTACGTCCTGGGTATCGACAAAGGGGGTTAAATCAATCAGTGTGGTGGGGTCGATGGCCGCATTGGCAGCTATAGCCGGGGCAAGTTGGGGTGGATGGCCGTTAAAAACCACATTCGTTTTTTTGGGCCAGTCGGCTAGCAAGGGTGCGTCTACTGTTGGGAACGCCAGAATGTGTATATCCCGGTAGTAGTCTAATTTGCTAGCTGGTTTTGGTAGAACGCTGGTTATAGCCTGCCCGCCAGTCAGGGTCACTTCGCTCCAGACTACCTGCTGCATGGCCCGGTCGGGGGTAATCCAGGGGCCACCACTCGAAGACCAGCCGGGACAATTGTGCATGGTGAATTCCAGTCCAAGCCGCTCAGCCTCCCGAATGGTATGTTCTTTCAAATTCAGCCAGTCTGGACTCAGATAAACCACCGGGCCTTTAGGAATACCCGTGCCGGCATCGAAGTTCTGGAAACCACCGAGGCCAATTTGCTGCATAGCTTCCAAATCGCGGGTAATGCCATCGGCAGTCACGTTGCCATTCATCCAGTGCCACCACGTATGCGCCCGCGCCGACATGGGCGGATTGAGGAAATTATCGGTCAACGAATCTGTCGCCGTTGCCGGGCTGCTAAACTGCAAAATCCCCGATGGTGTGACGAAGGCTAGTATCCCGGCAGCCGAGCTATTTTTAAGAAACGTACGTCGTTGCATGGAGGTTAAGGCAGATTAAGATTTAGAAAGCTACAGATGATTTGCTAAAGATGCACAGGCATTTTAGTAAAATTTGCCTACACCTGCGTGCTGAGATGGGATTGGTATATAGTAGGGAACCTTTATATAATGTTAGTCAGCCATTTCGTTTTTTTCCCGGCTTGCCTTACGCCCAATCACGACAATTTTGCCGGGCGTAAAAACGCGCTATTCAAGCAGTTGTTCGTCTGTCCAGCCACCGGCTGTCAGTGTAGGAGTAACTTCTTTACGGCAGGTATCGGCTTTAGAGTACTAATTAAGAATGTAGAGTTTAGGTTGATTTATACCGTGAGTAGGTGGGTGTTTTGCTCGAGAACACTATTGTAAAAGTACGAAATTTTGCTCATTTGTCTGCTCCTATCAGTTGACCGTAATCTGGTCTCTTAACAACCCCCAGGCTTCGCGAAATACTGCAGACTTTGGCTTACGTTGCCTTTTTTCA
>JBBQUC010000332.1:0-5178 GCA_038212815.1 Cytophagales bacterium | reverse complement strand
AACTAGCCCTCTCAAAAGCGATGAAAGATGGGGGCGATGTGTGGCTCAACACGCCTATCATTCCACGCGAAGCCTCCGGCACATCGGGTATGGCAGCCGCTATGAACGCAGGCGTAAATGTATCGACCAACGATGGCTGGATTTGTGAGTTTGCCAAGCCCGGCGAAAACAGTTTTATCGTGCCTGAAGCCGACCCCAATGCTGGTTGGGAAGCCCGCGATACCCACGACCGTACCCATCTGTTTCAACTCCTAGAAGACGAGATTCTCCCCCTTTACTACGACCGCCCCGCCGACTGGAACAAACTCGTTTTGCACAGTATGAACGACGTAAATACCTACTTCACCGCCAACCGCATGGCTGCGGAGTATTACGAAAAGGTGTATAAGTAGTTGGTCAGTAACTCACTGACTGATTAACTCACTGACTCACTCATTGATTAACCCTTTCATCAACTGGGTCAGTTTGGGTTCGGCGGCATGGGCGGCAGCGATGATTTTAGAGATTTCCGCTTTTTCGAGGGTATCTGGCAGGCACATATCCGTGATGATTGATACGCCGAAAACCTGCATCCCCAGTTGGCTGGCGACAATAACCTCCGGCACCGTTGACATACCGACTGCATCGGCCCCCCATTGGCGTAGCAGCCGGTACTCGGCGCGGGTTTCTAGCTGCGGGCCGGTAACGCTCACATATACCCCCCGTTGCAGAGCAATCCCCTGGGCCTGCGCAATGGCCAAGGCCCGGTTGATGAGGGCGGGGGTGTACGGCTCGCTCATGTCCGGGAAACGGTCACCGAATTCGGGATAGTGTTTGCCCACCAGTGGATTGGCGGGCAGTAGCAGGCTAATATGGTCGGTAATCACCATCAGGTCGGATGTCTGAAACGCCGGGTTCAGCCCCCCGGCGGCATTAGAGACGAGCAGGGTTTTTACCCCCAGCGCGTGCATGACCCGCACCGGAAACGTAATCTGCTGCATGGTATAGCCCTCATAAAAGTGAAATCGCCCCTGCATTACCACGACCGGCTGCCCGGCCAGCGTTCCTAACAATAACCGGCCCTCGTGAAACTCAACCGTCGAGAGCGGGAAATGGGGCAGTACGGAATAGGACAGTTCAACATCAACGGCGACCTCGTTGGCTAAGGCGCCGAGACCTGTACCGAGAATAATGCCGGTGAGGGGCTTAACCGACGTGGCAGCCTGAATGAAGCGGGTAGCTTGCTGAATCTGTTCGAGCATAGTAGGGATACATTAACGTTGGGCAGGGTGATAAGCAGTCTCCTGCTCCAGAATTTTTTCGATGCGCTTGTTCGGCACAATCCAGAGGGCTGCTACCAGCACATAGACCCCAAACCCAAGCATCGGATTCACAAAACTTAGTCCAATCCCCAGGAAATTGAGTAAGGCCGATACATACCCTTTCCGATTGTCGCCCAGGGCCTGCACCAACGGCGAGTGTTCATCCTGCAAATTCCTGAATGTACTAATCAGGATATTGTAGGCTATACCGGCCATGATAAACACAAACCCATAGATCACCACGGGCCATTGGGCAAAATGCGTTTCGCCCATCCAGCCGGTTGCCGCCGGTACCAGCGACAGCCAGAACAGCAGGTGCGTATTGGCCCACATCACCTTGCCGTTGATGCGTTTGATGGTGTGCAGAATATGGTGGTGATTATTCCAGTAGATAGCAATGTTGAGAAAACTAAGCACATAGCCAATCAACACCGGAATGAGCGGTTTTAGCGACGCTACATCGCTGGTGTGCGGCACGTGAATTTCCAGCACCATAATGGTGATGATGATCGCCAGTACGCCATCACTGAAGGCTTCTAATCGTCCTTTTCCCATAGGGGGTATAGAGTTTACAGTTGGTGGTTAACAGTTAGAGCGGCAAATTACTACCCATACCCCACAAACTATCACCGCCCAATATTTTTCCCAGCCACATAGCCGGTTGTCCAGGCGTTCTGGAAATTAAACCCGCCGGTAATCCCATCTACATCCAGCACCTCGCCCGCAAAGAACAGCCCGGAGTGTTGGCGACTTTCGAGGGTTTCGGGGTGTAGTGCATCCAGGGCAATGCCGCCACAGGTCACAAACTCTTCTTTAAACGTACTCTTGCCCACCACCTGAAACTGGCTATTCATGAGTCGCTCAATCAGCCGGTTCTGGGGTTTGGCGGGCAGATCGGCCCAGCGGGTAGTTTCCAACACCCCGGCATCATCGGCAAAGGCGCGCCAGAGCCGGGCGGGAAGCCCAAAAAGCGGTTGAGTCAATACCTGTTTTTTGGGGTGCTGCTGTCGAAAAGCCAGCATTTCGGCCCTGATTTGGTTCTCGTCGGCACTACCCAGCCATTGAATCCGCAACGTAAATCGGTACGCCAGTTCAGCCAGTTCGCGGGCAGCCCAGGCCGATAGCCGCAGGATGACCGGACCGCTAAACCCCCAGTGAGTCAGCAACAGCGGCCCACGTTGCGCCAGTTTGGTTGACAGGATAGAGACCCGTGCATCAGGCACTGATACCCCCGCGAGGGACAGCAATGAACTATCTGGCACATTGACGGTAAACAGCGACGGCACTGGTGGCACCAGGGGTATGGCCTGTGCCGGTATCCACCCATACGATGCTCCCTGAGGATACCCACCCGATGCAACCAGCACCCGGTCGGCCCGAACAGTCTCACCCGTCATCAGATGGATATTCCAGGCCGCCTGCGAATTGGTAGCTTCTTCTATTCGTTCCAGGTGCGATACGCCACAACTGGTTCTAATCTGCACCCCCGCCTGTTGGGCAGTCTGCATCAAACAGCGGATAATAGTTTCGGATGAGTCGGTTTGGGGAAACATGCGGCCATCGGCTTCGGTTTTAAGTCGCACTCCCCGCTCCTCAAACCAGCCCACGGTGGCAGCCGCGTCGAACTGATGCAACAACGGGCGCAGCCAGCGTTCGCCACGGGGGTAGTGTTTCACCAACTGCCGGTTATCGAAGCAGGCGTGGGTAACATTGCACCGACCGCCACCCGATACGCGCACCTTCCCCAGCACGGTTCGGCTTTTCTCATAAATCGTAATCTGCGCGGTGGGGAAGGTTTCAGCAGCCGTAATAGCTCCGAAAAAACCAGCCGCCCCTCCACCAATAATGGCAATGTGTACCGATGGCATAGGTCGTAAACAGGCGTTATGCGTTTGTGGTTCGGAGTGTGTACATTTGCTCTATGACTCCCTCACCCCGTTTTTACCGCAAGGGTTTTCGGTTAGGCAGCAATACACTGGTGCTGCTGTTTGTCTTTTTTCTGGTTGGGCTGTTTCTGCACTATGGGGGTCGCACCAAGCCCGTTGTTTCGTTCTGGAACGATGTGAAACAGATTCTGGGAATCGGCCACAATCCCCGCGACCCCCGCGACGGTTCTAACCCCTATAAGGCCCCCGAACCCAACGTTGCCAGCGATGACCGCACCAGTCAGGCCAGCGACGAAGCCTCTGATAATGGAAGGTCTTCGGCGGGGAGCAGGGCGGGCGGGGGTGTACCGCGCCCGAACACGCCCGGCAAACCCCTATTCGCATTTGAAAAACTGGTCGATTTTATCCTGCCCGCTTATACCGACGAAGACCGGGTTGCCGGATCGGAGCTTATCCGACATGATGGCTACACGCTGCGGTTTCGGGATGAGTATAAACTAGCCGACTGGGTGGCGTACCCGCTCCTGCCCGAAGAAATCAATGGCGAAACCGAACGCGAAGGGTCCAGTTTCAAGCCCGACCCCGATGTACCCACCGGCACGGCCCTCCCCACTGACTATACTCACTCTGGCTACGACCGGGGGCACCTGGCACCGGCGGGCGATTTTAAGTTTTCGCGCCGAATGATGCAGCAGACCTTCTACATGAGTAATGTTACTCCCCAGGCTCCGCAGTTTAACCGGGGCATCTGGAAAGAACTCGAAGAGAAGGTTAGAACCTGGGCCATTCAGGATGAGGGACTGTATGTAGTAACAGGGCCGGTGCTAAAGCCTGGATTACCCACCATTGGCCGACAAAATCAGGTAGCGGTGCCGGAACAGTTTTATAAAGTAATTCTGTACTGCAACCAGCCTGATATTCGGATGATTGCCTTTCTGCTCAACAACGAACCCTCGCACGAGCCACTCAGCAGCTTTGTCATCTCGGTCGATGAACTGGAGCGAATCACTGGCATCGACTTCTTCCCTAAACTCCCCGACGACCTCGAACGCCCGCTTGAGAGCCAGCGTCCGCCCGTCATGGTGGCGCAGTGGTTTACATATTAATGGTGATGTTGACTACCCATATTCATCGTATCGACAATAGTATCGGGTAAAGAGGTCAATCGCTGTGTTTCGGTGAAAACAGTCATGCACTGTCGAGGCTCACGTTTTCTGCTTCTTTTTCTTAGCTGCCGGAAACAGGATATTATTTAGAATCAAGCGATAACCGGCGGAGTTAGGGTGCAGGTTAAGATCGGTAGGCTCTTCGCCAATCTCGTGGCGGTAATCTTCGGGGTCGTGGCCACCGTAGAAGGTAAAAAACCCTTTACCAAAGGGCGCGTGGATGTAACGGGCTTCATTGGCGGAGCGATTTTCGGCCAGTACTACCACTTCGGGTTTGATGTAGGCTTTCTTAAAAGCCGTTGTCTGCCCCATAAATCCCTTAATTACGGTAGCGTGGTTTTGGGTGAGCATGGTGGGAATGGGGTCGTACTTAGCCGAGAATTGAAACAGCGTGAAGTAATCATTATGCTCGCTCAAGCCCCGCTCTTCGGGTTGGTTGTCGATGTTCGAGAACTCAATCAGATAGGGGTTGGTATACACCTGAAACCCTTTAAAGGCCATTGTCTGCCCAAAATCGAGTTTAGCGTTCACGTTCGGGTCAAACCCGTCGCCATCGTAAAAGGCATCGACCATATCGGTGTTCTGAGCCGCCAGGGCAATGTCGAAGGTATCGGTGGCATTGCACATAGCGAACATATATCCGCCACCCAGGCAGAAATCCCGGATTTTTTTGGCTACGGCCAGTTTCATCTGCGGCACTTTGCTGTAGCCAAACTTGCGGGTAATCCCCTCGGCTTCCTGCCGCTGGGCAATGTACCAGGGCTGGTCTTTAAAGTGGAAAAACTTACCAAACTGCCCCGTAAAATCTTCGTGGTGCAGGTGCAG